>JAFUDD010000229.1 GCA_017459315.1 Clostridia bacterium
ATAGGTATCGACGTTTGCCCAGATCTTATTGAAATCGGAGGACTCCTCCACAGTAAACTGTGCGCTCGTGTTCTTGGATATGAATCCGTAGTTCTTATAATGATCCCATGCGGCCATGGCCTGCTGCCCGTAGATCGTGTAACTGCTGTTCAGCGCGGGTACAAAGCCCCAGTCGTACAGGCCCGCCATCATGCGCTTTCCGGCAAGCGCGATCGCAAGGTCGTTGTCCTCCCGCGTCTTTTCGTTGCGGACATAGACCGGTATGCCCTTCTCATCGACGCCGTCCGCATAGTAGCTGTATTCCAGACCGAACTTTGCATAAGTCGGGTCCTGAATCTCGGCGACCTCCTCCTTCGTCAGACCGAGCACGATCTTTAAGCCACCTTCCGTCGTGTAGAGATAATCGAGGAAGCGCAGAACCGTGGGCAAGTCCTCCTCGGCGACCTTCTTGGTAATCACGTTGCTGCCGCGCACGCGCTCATATTGGTACATGGAATAAGGAACCTTCATCTTTACATCGTCGCCGCCGTACAGATCGTTGATCGGCTGATACGCGCCGTAGGTCATGATGCCCTCGGTCAGCGGCATTTCGGGAACATCCAGCAGATCGCCCGTTTCGGCGCGGCGGCCGATGAACATGCCGACCTTCCCGGCGTGCGAGGCGGCGGTATTGATGGAAAACGCCTGATCGGTCGTCCGCTCGGCAAACTGCCTGTCGAGCCAGCCTTTTTCATACCAGGTATGCATACATTCAAGATAGGCCTGCATGGAGGCGCTGTCGCCGCCGAAGCCTGCATTCTGCTCGGGCGTCAGATACCACAGCGGCGTGCAGCCGCCGAACGCCGAGAACAGCGCGCCGTCCTCATGATACCCCTTGTACAGGATCGAAATGCAATAGCCGTCGGTTACGCCGAGATCGTTTTGTGCCTTGGTGAAAATATCAAACATCCATTCCCAGTCGGAAAGATACACCGGATCCGAGCCGTCCCAATCGGGATCGACGGAAAGATAGAACGATTTCAATTCCTCATTATACCAGCTCGGGAACACCACGTCGTCGTGCCAGCCGTTTTCATCCTTGGAATAGGTAAACGCTGCGCCGGTGGAGGGATTCGTGCCGTACTTTGCCACCCAGTCTCTGCGGTACAGCCATCCCATAAAGTTGCCGACGTACTCGTTCGTCACAAGGCACACCGTTAGAATCTTCTGCTCTCCGTTGACGTTGGAATACAGGAACTGACTCTCCTCCGCGTGCTCTTCCAAAACGCGCTTGTAGTTCGGCATATATTCGTCGATATACGGCGTCAGGTCATAGATGATGCCGTCCTCATACAGCTCCGCCGCGCTCGTCGTCGAATGCTGCATATCCATAATCATCGCATAGTCCTCGGTGGCAAGGAGCGTATTGAAATTGTCAAGCTCCGCACCGCTCAGCGGCACCAGAAAATGCAGATCGATCTTTCGGCCGTTGAAGGTCATCGTCTCAAAATAGCGCGCAGCGGGATTCTCGTCGTAGGACGGATAATAGGAACTGTCTTCGCCTCGGACGATCCACCAGGTCAGCGGCAACGGCGCTTCGCCGCTGTCATTCGACACGGAGGGGGCGGCACAGCCAACCAAAAGCAGCACGGCGCAGAACAAAAGCAAAACGGTTCGTTTCATCGGTCGAAATCTCCTCTTCGGTTTGGATAGTCTCATTATAAGCAATACGTCAAAAACATGTAAAGCGACTGATTGGCAAAGCCGTCAGTCCGTTTGCGCGTCCGCCGTTGTTTGCCGCATCTGCCAAAGACACAGCACGACGCCGATTACGGCGCAGACAAGCGTGGTGGCGGAAGAGGAATAGACGAGCCCCATAAAGCCGAACAGCGTATTCAGGCCGACCAGCAGCACAAGGTGTACCAGTTGGCGGAACAGCGAAAACAGCGTCGCCACGGTGACTCTGCCGATGCCCTGCAAATAGGCAATGGAAAGCTGCAAAAGTCCGTGGATGGGCCCCGCGAGCATGGAGCCGACGACCATGATGCTGCCGTACTGCACAACCTCGGCGTCGTTGATGAACAGCGCCACCAGCGGATCCCGAAACAATGCAAAGCCGATGGCAATCAACGTGCCGAGCGCCGTTGTCACGATCCATGTGACGCGCAGGATCTGCTTCATCCGGCCGCGATCCTTTGCGCCGTGGTAATAGGAAATAGCGGGTTGAATGCCCATGCAGATCCCCATGATCAGCATGGAGAGGATCATGCGGAGCTTCGAGGATACGCCGTTTGCGGCAAGGAACAGATCGCCGTAGCCGGTCAAAAACCGGTTGTTCAGCACACCGGAAAAGCTCGTCAAAAGCGTGTTCACCATCATCGGCAGGCCGAGCAGCAGCGCGCCGCCGGTTGTATCCCATCGGAACCGGATATCCTTCGGGCGGACGGAGAACAGCTCACGCTTTTTGATCAGAAGCCCAATAAGCCACGCTGCGTTCAGCGCATTGGCAATCACGGTCGCCTCGGCCGCGCCGCGCACGCCGCGCCGGAGCAAAAGAATGAAAACGGGGTCGAGCAG
>JAFUDD010000230.1 GCA_017459315.1 Clostridia bacterium
AAGGCGGAGTGGAAGGATAAGCCCGCGCCTGCCCCCAAGCTCGTCGTTTCCGATTCCGTGTTTGATTACGACGGCAACGAGCACAGCGCGACGGCGGCAAAGGTTGAGAACGGCGAGGGCTATGAGATCGAGTATTCGACCGACAACGGCACAAGCTGGAGCAAGAACGTCCCGAAGATCAAGGACGCGGGCGAAGTTAAGGTGCAGGTGCGTGCGCTGAAATCCGGCGCGGAAACGCTGACCGCTTCGTTCACACTCAAGGTCAACGCGTTGGCCAAGACCCCGAAGCTGACCGCCAAGGGCGGCACGTTCACCTACGACGGCAAGGCGCACAAGGTCGAAGCTGCGCTCGAAAACGCCGATGGCTACACGATTGAATATTCCGTGGACGGCGGCAAGACGTGGACCAAGGATGCGCCGAGCCTCACCAATGCGGGCAAGGTCACCGTCAAGGTGCGCGCGACCAAGTCCGGCGCGGACACGCTGACCTGCGACGATGTAACGCTGGAGGTCACCGGCAAGACGGTCAAGTCCGTCAAGATCATCAACTGTAAGAATGCGGTCAACGTGCGCGAAAAAGCCTCCTCGTCCTCCAAGAAGCTCGGCCTTGCCAAGAAGGGCGCGACCTATGAGCTGCTCGGCAAGGAAGGCAACTGGTACAAGGTGCAGTATACGTCCTCGAAGGTCGGCTACATCTGGCACGAGTACATCGAAGAAGGCACGACCACGGTCGGCACCGACGACGCTTCGCAGAGCGGCACTTCGTCCGGCTCGACCGCCACGGGCAGCTATGTCAAGATCGTGAACTGCAACACGCGCGTGAACGTCCGTAAAAAGGCGTCCTCATCCTCCACAAAGCTCGGCACGGCCGACAAGGGCACGACCTATAAGTACCTCGGCAAAGAGGGCAACTGGTATAAGATTCAGTACACCGACAAGACAGAGGGCTACGTGTACAGCCGTTATGTCGAGCTGACCGGCAGTTCGTCCGGCTCGACCACGGGCGGTGACAGCTCCACGGGCGGCTCGACCACGACGCCGACCGGCAAGATCGTCACCATCGTCAACTGCTCGACGAGCTGTAACGTCCGCAAGGAGGGCAAGCAATCGTCCAAGAAGATCGGCAACGCGCCGGTGGGCAAGAAGTATACGTACCTCGGCCTTGTGGGCGTGTACTACAAGATTCAGTATACCGACAAGACCGTGGGCTACGTCCATAAGAACTACGCGAAGATCTCCGACGGCACGGCCAAGACCGACACCGAGGGCGACAAGACCTCTACCGGCAAGACCGGCACGATCGTGAACGTCAAGGTCGCCTGCAACATCCGCAAGGGCCCGTCCACCTCGACGAAGCTGCTCGGCACGATGAAGAAGGGCGCGAAAGTCACGATCCTCGGCACCTCCGGCAGCTACACGAAGATCAAGTACAACGGCGGCGAAGCGTACATCTATTCGAAGTACGTCAAGGCAAACTGAACCGCATAACGGCATAGGAAAAGGACGCTCGAAAGGGCGTCCTTTTGCATACAAAAACGGACTCCCCGAGGGGAATCCGTTTGCATCGTGAAAGAGCTTATTTGATAAAGCCGAGCTGCTTGGCCTGCTCCATATATTTGGGAATATCGGTCAGAGAAATCTGCACGTCATGCTTCTTTGCAAACGCAAGGAATTCCTGCATCGAAACCTTGCCGTCCGCAAGGATCGCCGCGACCTCGTCCTGCAGGGCCTTATCGGTCTGGTATTGCTGTACAAGCTGTTCTACGGTTGCCATAAAAGTGCCTCCTGTTCTGTTTTGTAACAATAGTATATCATTTTTGCAGCTCCGCCGCAAGCGACCGTTTTCGCGTTTCACAAAAGGTTTGCAATCGGAAAACAGCTCGGCCGGCGCCTAAACGGCGGGTTCACGGTTGGTCGGCACATGAAAAAGGATGCCCGCTTGGGACATCCTTGCTTCGTTTACAGCGCGGAAATGCCGTAGGTATTTACCATGGCGTCGAGCTTTCGTCCGGCCTTGCAGAGCGGACATTCATAGGACGGATAGCTTTCGAAATCGGGCATCAGCTCCTGCGTGCGGTAGATCGACGTGACCTTATAGCCGAAGCATTCATCCGAACTGGCGAAGATCGAGCAGACGCCGACGACCATGCCGCCGTAATAGCGGACGGCCTCGATCGCGCCCTGCGCAGTGTAGCCGGTCGTGACCGACGCCGCCAGGATTAGAACATGCTTGCCGATGATCATCGGGGCGACGTTGTCGCGGAAGATCAGCTGGCTGCCGGTGGTATGCTCCGGTGTGACAATGTAGATCGCGCGGCCGGAGTTGACGGACGTAAAGCCCGGCTTGGTCAACTCGCTCGCCATGCACGCGCCGATGACCTCGGTGCCGTCGAGACACAGGATCGTATCAATCATTGTCGAGCCCTTGAATTTGCTGGCAAGCTGAATGGCAGCCTCGCGCGCTTCGCTGAGCTTGTATTTCGTGTTGGTCAGGTCGATGTAATAGTTGATGTGGCTGTGGCTGGTCGCAAAATGACCGTGCGCAAACCGGACGGGCAGGTTGCCGTTGTTCGGATTCATCATTTCGGTAAACTGGATCGCCATATTTTCAGTCCTCCTTGTGCATACTTGGGCACAAAAGCCCTTTTACAAAAATATATTTTATCATCCCGGTCGCCGTATGTCAACAAAATGTAAAAAATAGTTTTGCATTTTTTCGTCGAAGCGTTGTAATCCGTTCCGATTATGGTATAATAAGGCTATCCCAAACGGAAGGAAAACGCTATGTTCTATTTTCTCTTGGCGCCGATCATGTCCTACAATCTGATCCTGATTGCGGCGGCGGTGATCCCGGCGGTGTTTTTGATGCTCAAGGCCTACCGTTCCGACCGGCTCGAACCAGAAAGCCCGCGGCTTCTGTGGCAGCTTGTCAAGGTTGGCGTGTTCTCGTCGCTGATCGCGCTGGTGCTGGAGCGCGTGGGGAGCTTGCTCCTCGGCCTTTTCGCCCCTGAAAACGGCACGCTGTACAATGCGCTTTTGTACTTTGTTGTCGTCGCGTGCAGCGAGGAAGGCGCAAAGTATTTTATGCTGAAGCGCAATACATGGAACAACCGCGAGTTCGACTGTCAGTATGACGGCGTCGTGTATGCGGTGTTCGTGTCGCTCGGCTTTGCGCTGTGGGAGAATATCAGCTACGTGCTGCAATACGGCTTCTCAACGGCCATTGTCCGCGCGGTGACGGCGATCCCCGGCCATGCGTGCTTCGGCGTGTTCATGGGCGTGTTCTATGGCATTGCGAAAAAGACCGACAACCGCGGCGCCGTCGCTATGCCGTGGAAGGTACTTGCGGTCGCGGTGCCGGTGCTGCTGCACGGTGCGTATGACTATATCGCTTCGATGGAGGTCGAGAGCAGCGGCTGGTACTTTGTCGCATTCGTGGCGGTGCTGTTCGTTGTATCGTACCTGCTCGTCGGCGCAATGTCCAAAAAGGATCAATACATTTAAGGGGAGGGCTATCCGATGTCGCTTCGCAATATGACCCTGTACAGCATCTTTATTCGCAATTTCGGCGGCACGTTTGCGGGCGTCGAAAAGGAGCTGCCGCGGCTGACCGCGCTCGGTGTGGACGCGGTCTGGCTTATGCCGATCCATCCCATCGGCAAGGTCAAGCGCAAGGGCTCGCTTGGCTCGCCGTATGCGATTGCGGACTACCGCGCGGTCAATCCGGAGTTCGGCACGATGGAGGACTTCACACACCTCTGCGACGCCGCGCACGCGCAGGGCCTCAAGGTGCTGATCGACGTGGTCTATAACCACACCTCGCCGGATTCCGTGCTCGCCGCGACGCATCCCGAATGGTTCTATCATAAGCCGGACGGGTCGTTCGGCAACCGCATCGGG
>JAFUDD010000231.1 GCA_017459315.1 Clostridia bacterium
CCTGCGCTTCCTCCGCGACGCGGACGGAATCGGTACGGATATAGGAAATCAGGCCGACCGGGCCGCGCTTGCCGAGCTCGACGCCCTCATACAGCTGCTGTGCCACCATCATGGTGCGCTTCGTCGTGAAGCCCAGCTTGCGTGAAGCGTCCTGCTGCAGACCGGAGGTGGTGAACGGCGCGGGCGCATGGCGGCGCTTTTCGCTGACCTTGCATTCGGTGACAAGGAACGTCGCTTTTTCCACGCGCGCCTTGATCTCGTTCGCCTCGGCTTCGGTATGCACGTCCTGCTTTTTGCCCTGCTCGCCGTAGTAGCGCGCATCGAAGGGCTTTTGGCCGTTCAGCTTCGCCGTGATCGTCCAGTATTCCTCCGGGATGAACGCGTCGATCTCCTCCTCACGATCGCAGATGATGCGCGTAGCGACGGACTGCACGCGGCCGGCAGACAGGCCCTTTTGCACCTTATGCCAAAGGATCGGGCTGATCTTATAGCCGACAAGCCGGTCCAGCACGCGGCGGGCCTGCTGCGCATTGACAAGGTTCATGTCGATGGTGCGCGGCTTTTTGATGGAGTTCTTGATCGCGTTTGCCGTGATCTCGTTGAACTCGATGCGGCACTTGTCCTTGACATCCAGCTTAAGCACCTGCGCGAGGTGCCACGAAATGGCTTCTCCTTCGCGGTCAGGGTCGGTTGCGAGCAGGATGCGCTTGGCGTCCTTGGCCTCGCGGCGGATGGTTTCCAGCACATCGCCGCGTCCGCGCAGCGTGATGTACTTCGGCGCAAAGTGGTTTTCCGGGTCTACGCCGAGACTCGATTTGGGAAGGTCGCGCACGTGTCCGTTCGACGCGACGACCTTATACTTGCTTCCTAAAAATTTTCCGATGGTCTTCGCCTTGGCGGGCGACTCCACGATTACCAATGTATCGGCCATTTACAATCTCCTTTACGGGTTTTCGGATAATCTATCGAATACCGTGTCCTATAAACGGGACGCGGCTCATGGTTTTTCATCAAACGTGACGACGGCGCGGATCGAGTCGATCGCAAACACGTTGCCGGGCAGCTTTTTGACAACCTCCAAAAACTGCAGCTCGGTCAACGCCGTGTTGATCTCGGACGGCGTTACGTCGTCGATCCAGTCCAGCAGCTCGTCGGCGCTGCGCTCGCCCTGCAGCAGGCACATATAGATTTCCTGCGCAAGGTCGGACAGCTTGGAAAACGCAATATGCGCGGCCTCCGGGTTCAGCGTTCCCTCGTCGCTTTGGGTATAGTCGGCAAACTCCGAGAGGATATCCTGCACGTTCGTGACGGCCTTCGCTTCGCCATGCGCGATCATACGGTTGGTGCCCTGACTGTACAGATCGGTGATGCGCCCCGGCACGGCGAACACCTCTCTGCCCTGCTCATGCGCGTGACCGACCGTGATGCTCGTGCCGCTTCGTTCGCCGGCTTCGACAACGAGCACCCCGCGCGACAGACCGGACAGCAGGCGATTCCGCATCGGGAACAGGAACTTTTGCGGTGCGGTCTTGGGAATGAACTCGGTCAAAATGCAGCCGCGTTCGATGATCTCGTCATACAGCTCGGCATTGCCGGACGGGTATACCTGATCAATGCCGCAGGGCAGTACCCCGATGACCGGGTGATCGGAAATCACGCAGTCCAGCGCGCCCAACGCGGCGGCCGTGTCGATCCCTGCCGCAAGGCCGGTGACGACCGTACCGTCGTGCTCGACGATCTGCCGGGACAGCAGCCTTGCAACATCCTTGCCGTAATCGGTCATATTGCGCGTGCCGACGACGGCCATCGGCAGCGGCAGATCCGCATGCATCGTGCCCTTATAGAACAGCACAGACGGCGGATCGGCGATCTCGTTCAGCAGCGTCGGGTAATCGTCGGACGCGGGCGTGGTAATGCCGACGCCGTTGCGCTCCATCCACCCGATGTAGCGATCCAGGAACCGTTCCTCGCTTGCGGCGAGCAGACGCTTTTTGACATTGTCACCGATCTCTCCGAACGCATCCCATTCCTTTTGCCGCGCCGCCGCAAACGCTTCATCGAGATCGTCGAATCGCTGCAGAATCGCGTAAAACAGGCGCGGGTTATGCTCGGTTGCATAGTTCAGCCACAGCCAAAGGCGTTCCTCGTCGTTCATACTCCACCTCGGGAAAACTTACAGATTGTTCAGAAGCTCCATGCTTCTGTATTGGATGGCTTCGGCATAATGCCGCGGCAGAATCTCGTCGCTGTTGTCCAGATCGGCCACCGTGCGCGCAACCTTTAAGACGCGCTGATAGGCGCGGGCGGAAAGCTGCAGCTTTTGAAACGCAGCAGACAGCATCCGTTCGGACTCGCCCGACGGCGCGCAGTATTTTTGCAGCAGCCGCCCGGACATTTCGGCGTTCGTGCGGATGCCGTCGTTTTTGAACCGTTCCCTTTGGCGTTCGCGCGCTGCCTTGACGCGCTCCCGCACGGCTTCGCTCGATTCGGCGGGTCGGCGCTCGGTAATCTCGCTGTAACCCACTTCGGTCATTTCGATATGCAGGTCGATGCGGTCGAGCAGCGGACCGGAGATGCGGCTTGCATAGCGGCGGATCGCCATTTGCGAACAGGTGCAGGGCTTCGTGCGCGAGCCGCGGTTGCCGCACGGACACGGGTTCATCGCCGCGATCAGCATAAACCGCGACGGGTACGTGACCGTGGCATACGCTCTCGAAACCGTCACCTCTCCGTCCTCCAGGGGCTGCCGCAGTGCCTCCAGAACGTCCCTTCGAAACTCGGGAAACTCGTCTAAAAACAGTACGCCGTTGTGGGCAAGGCTGATCTCGCCGGGCATGGCCTTGGAGCCGCCGCCGATCAGTGCCGCGCCGGAAGCGCCGTGATGCGGAG
>JAFUDD010000232.1 GCA_017459315.1 Clostridia bacterium
ATCCCGAAGGATCACCCGGCGCGCGATATGCAGGACACCTACTATCTTACCAACGGGCAGCTGTTGAAAACGCACACGTCCGCCGCGCAGAACGCAATCATGCGGAAGTACGGCGCGCCGCTTCGCGCGATCTTCCCGGGCCGCTGCTTCCGCAACGAAAGCACCGACGCCTGCCACGAAAACACGTTCTTCCAGATGGAGGGCATCATGATCGACGAGAACATCTCGATCTCGAACCTCATCTACTTCATGAAAACGATGCTGTCCGAGGTGTTCCGGCGCGATATCAAGGTGCGTCTGCGCCCCGGCTTCTTCCCGTTCGTTGAACCGGGCTTTGAGCTGGATATTTCCTGCCTGATCTGCGGCGGCACCGGCTGCCCGAGCTGCAAGAACTCCGGCTGGCTCGAGCTTTGCCCCTGCGGCATGATCCACCCGAACGTGCTGAAGGCGGGCGGCATCGACACCGATAAATACACGGGCTTCGCGTTCGGCCTCGGCCTGACGCGGCTTGCGATGATGAAGTACGGGATCAAGGATATCCGCGATCTCAATAGCGGCAGCTTGAAGTCGCTGTCCCAGTTTGTGCGGTAAGGAGGCAGAACGATGAAGGTTTCAATGAATTGGATTTCCGACTATGTCGATCTGTCGGGTCTGGATTTGCAGGATTTGATCCACCGCTTCACGCTCTCGACCGCCGAGGTCGAGGACGTATACGAGCTCGGCACCGAGGTCAACGGCGTCGTCATCGCCGAGGTCGTCAAGGTCGAGCCGCATCCCAATTCCAAAAAGCTGCACCTTGTGACCGTCAATCTGGGCGATCATGAGGATCACTGCGTCTGCGGCGCGGCCAATGTGCGCGAGGGCATGCGGATCCCGTTTGCCCCGTTCGGCGCGTCCGTCGTCGGCATGACCATCGGCGAAGCGTCGATTGCGGGCGTCGTGTCCCGCGGGATGTGCTGCTCCGCGCAGGAGCTCGGCATCGCCGAAAGCTCCACGGGGCTTTTGGAGCTGCCCGCCGATGCGCCGCTCGGCAAGCCCATCACCGACGTCTACGCGATCCGCGACACCGTGTTTGAGGTAGACAACAAGTCGCTCACCAACCGCCCCGACCTGTGGGGACACTACGGCATCGCGCGCGAGTTTTCCGCGATTGCCAAGCGGCCGCTGAAAAAGCTGGATCTGGCCGATCTGTCCGTCTATGCGACCTTGCCGGAGGTGCCGGTGGGCCGCATCGACAGCGAGCTTTGCTATCGCTACACCGCGCTTAGGATCGACAACGTGAAAAAGTCCGTCAGCCCGATTGACATGCAGATCCGTCTGTACTACTGTGGCATGCGCGCGATCAGCCTCTTGGCCGACCTCACGAACTACGTCATGCTCGATCTCGGACAGCCGACGCATGCGTTCGATTCGCGCAGGATCGGCACGATCCAGGTCGAACGGTTCCCCGAGCCCTTCGAGTTTGAAACGCTCGACGGCACGAAGCGGCATATCGACCCCGAAACGCTGATGATCAAGTCCGGCGAAACGCCGGTCGCCATTGCGGGCGTGATGGGCGGTCTGGACAGCGAGATCGTGGCCGACACCGATTCGGTTACGCTTGAGTGCGCGACGTTCTCGGCTTCGTCCGTGCGCAAAACGTCCTCCCGCGTCGGCCTTCGCACCGACGCCTCGATGCGCTATGAAAAGACGCTCGATCCGGAGCTTTGCGAGCTGGCCGCGCGGCGCTTTACCAAGCTGCTTTCGGACATCGACCCCGACGTGCAGGTCGTGTCCCGCTTCACGGATCGCTACGGCTACCGCTACCCGACCGTGACGCTTTCGTTCGATCAGGCGTTTATCGACCGTTACACCGGCATCAAGATCGACGGCGATCAGATCGTCGATACGCTGACGCGTTTGGGCTTCGGCGTGACGAGAACGGGCGACGATTTTGCGGTCGTGGTGCCGTCGTGGCGCGCGACCAAGGACGTGACGATCAAGGCCGACGTGGTCGAGGAGATCACGCGGATCTACGGCTACGACAATTTCACGATCGAAACGACGCTCTCCGCGCTGCATCCGGTGCGCCCGCTGCAGGTCAAGGCCGACGAAGCCGCGATCAAGGACGCGCTTGTGAAGCAGTTCGGTCTGCATGAGGTGCATACCTACATTTGGTGCGACCGCAAGAAGCTCACGCCGCTGCACATCCCGCTGCCCGAAAACGTCAGCCTGCTGAACGGCATGAACCCGGACGCGACCGTGCTGCGCAACGCCATGCAGCAAACGCTGCTGCCCGTGCTGAACGAAAACCGTTTCTTTGCGCCGGACTTCGGCGTGTTCGAGTGCGGCCGCGTCGTCAAGGGGCAGAAGGCAAACGGCGACTGCAACGAGCGCCGCACGCTCGGTATTGCGATGCTCACGCACCCGCTGGTGCCGCGCGCCGCGTTTGCGCTGTTCCTCGATATGATCACAACGACGCTCGAAAACCTGCGCCGCAAGAAGGTCACGTTTTTGCGCACCGCCCCGACGTTTGCGTGGCAGCATCCGCAGAACACGGCAAGCGTGCGGATGGACGGCAAGGTGCTCGGTTACGTCGCAGCGACGCACCCGGAGGTGCAGGACGCCATCGACAAGCGCGGCATGATCCTGACGGCGGAGATCGACCTCGACACGTTCGCCGAGATCGCGGGCGAGGAGATCCGCTATGAGGAGCCCTCGAAGTTCCCGGGCATTGACATCGACCTGTCGTTCGTCATCGGGCAGGACGGCACGTTCGGCGAGATCGAACAGGCGTTCCGCGAGAACACGAACGAAACGCTCAAGAAGATTTCGCTTGTGGACGTGTACGAAGCGGAAGGAACCAAGAGCATCACGGTTCGCCTGCACTTCGTTTCCCCGGTCAAGACGCTGTCCAAGCCCGAAGTCCAGTCGTACATCGACGAGGTG
>JAFUDD010000233.1 GCA_017459315.1 Clostridia bacterium
GTTGATCTCGATATGCAGATGGCCGCCTTCGTCCACGGTCGCAATGTGCAGATCGGGGTTAATGACCTCCACCTCGGCATCGGGCTGGATATCGCCCGCCGTCACTTCGCAGGGACCGAGCGCGTCGATGGTAACCTTCTTCGGCTCGTCGCTGTGCAGCTTGACGATCAGCTCCTTGATGTTGAGGATGATCTCGGTCACGTCCTCCTTGACGCCTTCGATCGTGGAGAATTCATGCAGGACGCCATCGATCCGGATGGATGTTGCCGCAACGCCGGGGAGGCTGCTCAAAAGCACACGACGCATCGAGTTGCCCAGAGTTGTGCCAAATCCGCGCTCAAGCGGTTCCACTACGAACTTGCCGTATTTATCGGAACTCTCGACGCATTCGAGTTTGGGCTTTTCAATTTCAATCATAATGAACCTCCTTCGGTGATGTCGTTTCGGTCAGCCGTGGCATTATCTCGAGTAGAACTCAACGATCATGTGCTCCTCAATCGGCATGTCGATATCCGCACGGGTCGGCAGCGCAACTACGCGGCCCTTGAGGTTTTCGGTGTCGAGCTCGAGCCATGCCGGCACGGTGCGCTCCACGCCCTCTTCGCGCAGCTGCTTGAAGAACGGGATCTCGCGGGACTTTTCGCACACGGAGATCTCATCGCCGGCCTTGATTTCATAGGAAGCGATATCGACCTTCTTGCCGTTGACGAGCAGGTGGCCGTGGGTGACCATCTGGCGCGCCATGCGACGGGTCTTGCCGAAGTTCAGGCGATAGGCCACGTTGTCGAGTCTGCGCTCGATCAGAACGAGCATGTTGTCACCGGTGTTGCCCTTCTGGTTCGCAGCCTTCTCATAATACTTATGGAACTGCTTTTCGAGGATACCGTAAACGAACTTAACCTTCTGCTTTTCCTTGAGCTGGAGGGCATATTCGGACTTCTTGGCGCGTCTCTGGGAACCGGGGTTGCGCTTGGACTCCTTGGAGTAGCCCATATCGCCGGCGGTGAAGCCCAGTGCTCTTGCACGCTTTAAGATAGGCTGTCTGTTTCTTGCCATGATTCCAATACCTCCTTACACTCTTCTGCGCTTCGGCGGGCGGCAGCCGTTGTGCGGGATCGGCGTCACGTCCTTGATGGAGACGATCTGCAGACCCACCGACGCCAGCGCGCGGATGGCAGATTCACGTCCGGAACCCGGACCCTTCACATAAACTTCAACTGTCTTGAGGCCATGCTCCATCGCCGCCTTGGCAGCCGCTTCGGACGCCATCTGCGCAGCAAACGGAGTGGACTTACGCGAGCCGCGGAAGCCGAGCGAGCCTGCGCTGGACCACGAGATCGCGTTGCCCTGCGTGTCGGTAATGAGCACGAGGGTGTTGTTGAACGAGGAACGAATGTGCGCCGCACCGCGCTCGATGTTCTTTCTCTCGCGGCGTTTGCGGGTAACTGCTTTCTTAATCTTCGCTTTAGCCATTGCTTCGTTCCTCCTTATTTCTTCTTACCGCCCTGCGTACGTTTCGGGCCCTTGCGGGTACGAGCGTTCTGCTTCGTGGACTGACCGCGAACGGGCAGGCCTTTGCGGTGACGGACACCCCGGTAGCAGCCGATCTCGATCAGCCGCTTGATATTCATCGAGGTTTCACGCCGGAGATCGCCCTCCACCTTGAGGTGATGGTCGATATACTCTCTGAGCTTGTTGACATCGCTTTCGTCAAGATCACGGACGCGGATATCGGGATCAACACCGGTCTCGGCAAGGATCTTGGAAGCGGTAGTTTGACCGATTCCGTAGATGTAGGTCAGGCCGATCTCGACCCGCTTGTCTCTCGGAAGGTCTACGCCAGCAATACGTGCCATATGGTTTTACTACCTCCGTAAAAATTTGAATGAATGTATATGCGCTTGCGGGTTGCGCCAAAGGCGCCAGCCGCCCCGCAAGTATTTTCCGTTTCGGGAAAACTTTAATTAGCCCTGCTTCTGCTTGTGCTTCGGGTTTTCGCAGATAATCATGATGCGACCCTTGCGCTTGATCACTTTGCACTTCTCGCAAATGGGTTTCACAGACGGTCTGACTTTCATCGTGGTTTACTCCTCTCAAAAATCTTCTGATTCTCTTAATTCTTCGCACGCCAGGTGATGCGGCCGCGCGTGAGATCATACATCGAAAGCTCCACGGTGACCTTGTCGCCGGGCAGGATGCGGATGTAGTTCATCCGCAGCTTGCCGGAAATTGTCGCCAAGATCTTGTGGTCGTTCGGGAGCTTGACCTCAAACATAGCGTTCGGATACGCCTCGGTGACAACACCTTCGACTTCGATAACATCCTGTTTGGACACAGCTTTCCTCCTTAGGCAAGGTTAGGTTCGCACGCTTTTAGGAACTTGCGGATATCCGCATCCGAAAGCGTCGGGGACTGGATTTCCATGTGCAGCCCCGAAATCGCTTTCAGGTGCTTGCACTTTTTCTTCTTCGGCTTGGCGAGCAACCGCGTTCTGCCGTCCACTACCGTGACGCAGTCCGCGTCCGCCGCTTCCCATACGATCATCAGACGGCCCTGATCGTGCCCGGCCGTCGAGCGAACTACGTCGCCGCGCTCCGGCATGGTCTTCATCGGCCGCCCTCCGAGCAAGTCAGAAGGATCGGCGCGCCGTCCGTAATGGCGATCGAGTTTTCGTAATGCGCGGCGGCCTTGCCGTCCCGCGTGACGATCGTCCAACCGTCGTCCAGCTGCCACACCGCCGGCGAACCGAGCGTAATCATCGGCTCGACCGCGATGGTCATGCCCGCCTGCAGGCGCTGCCGCGCGTGGGGCGAGTAGAAATTGGGAACCTCGGGGTCCTCATGCAGCTGCCGGCCGACGCCGTGCCCGGTCAATTCCCGGACGACGCCGTAGCCGTGCGATTCGGCGTGGGCTTGGATCGCCTTGCTGATATCGCAGACGCGGTAGCCCGGCCGAGCGAATTCGATGCCCTTATAGAAGCACTCCTTCGTGACCTCGACGAGCTTTTTCACATCCTCCGGCACGTTGCCGACAAGGAACGTCCTTGCCGCGTCGCCGACGAAGCCGTCGAGCGTCGCGCAGACATCGCAGGAAACGATGTCGCCGTCCTTGAGCTTGCGCGGTCCGGGGATCCCGTGAACGACCGTTTCGTTGACCGAAATGCAGATCGCTTTCGGATAGCCGTTGTAGTGGAGGCAGGTCGGATAGGCGCCCTGCGACCGGATGTACTCCTCTGCGATGCGGTTCAATTCGGCCGTCGTGATCCCGACGCGGACTGCTTTTTCCAGCAGCAGGAGCGTGTCTTCCA
>JAFUDD010000234.1 GCA_017459315.1 Clostridia bacterium
GCAGCGCGATCATGGATTCCGCCTTGTCGAGCTCGATCGTAATCATCGCGTCGTAATACGCACCCTCCTGCGGCTCCAACTTTTTGTAACATTCCGGACGCCCGTGGATGCGGTAGTATTTCTCGATCTCCTCATCCGTCGCCCAGATCGAGGACCGCCAGGTGGTCTCGGTCGTCATCACGTCGATGCCGCTGCGGAAATCGTAGGGCAGGTTCTTTAGACCGGGGCCGACAAATTCCAAAACCTTATTTTTCACAAAGCCGTCCTTGAATGTGGCTTTGACGAGCGCCAATGCCAAATCGTGCGGGCCGACGCCTTTTTTCGGCTTGCCGGTGACGTAGCAAAGCACGACCTCCGGCGGTTTGACGTCATAGGTATTCTTCAAAAGCTGCTTGACAAGTTCCGGGCCGCCCTCGCCGACGCCCATTGTGCCGAGCGCACCGTAGCGGGTGTGGCTGTCGGATCCGAGGATCATGCTGCCGCAGGCCGCTAATTTTTCGCGCGCATAGGAATGGATAACGCTCTGATTGGCGGGTACATAGATGCCGCCGTATTTCTTGGCGGCGGACAGGCCGAACACATGATCGTCCTCGTTGATCGTGCCGCCGACGGCGCAAAGGCTGTTGTGGCAGTTGGTCATGGCAAACGGTACCGGAAATTCCTTAAGTCCGCTCGCATGGGCCGTCTGGATAATGCCGACATACGTGATATCGTGCGAAACGAGCGCATCGAAGCGGATATGAAATACCCCGTCGCCCCGGTCGGCATGGTGCGCGTTCATGATCTGATACGCGATGGTGCCGTTCCGTCCCGATGTGTCGCTCTGCGCCTCTACCGCCTGCGGCGCGCCGCCTGTCCACCGACAGGGCTGCTGCAAATATCGGATCATATTTTTCGTTCAGCCTCCTGTATCATACTTGTGATCCCATCCGTATTTTACGCGCAATTTACACGTTATGCAAGAGGAAAAACACCATTTTTCGGGCGTTTTCAAAATATATTTTGGTAATCCGTTATTCTTTTATGGGGGAGAAATCGCGTGTCCGCAAAGCATGGACGAAGGGTTTTATAGCCAAGACAAAGGCCGCGCCCTGCGGCACGACCCATCTTTTTCTATTCGTTTAGATTGGTCAGTTTTTCCAGGAACAGCGTAACGGCAAGCAGATCCGCGCTCCCGCCCGGCGAAAGGTTTTGTCGGACGAACGAAGCATTGAGTGTCTCGATCTGCGCCGTGTCCGGATACGGCGTTTCCTGCAGCAGGACGCGTACCGCATCGGTCGCACGCGCAGCCACGGCAAAACCGCCGCGCGTGATCATATTGGTATCGGTTCCGTTTGCGAGCAGGTGCAGCAGCGTCACCGCCGCCGCATCATTTTCGGAAAGGCCGCTGCGCCGCGCAGCACGATAGACCGGCAAGCCGAACTGCCGTACCGTCATAAACCCGCCCATAGATTCGCCGCGCGCACCGGTGATACCGGCTTTCAGATACAGCCGCTGCCCGGTCGTGGGGTGCTTTGGCGGATTCGCTTTTATGCTCTCCCATTCCTCGGCTAAAACGGGCGCTGTCATGGCCGCGCTTTCGTCGCAAAGCGATTCTACGGAGGCAAACGGCTGTTCTGCCATCCACAACCGGCCGACTGCGCCGCACAAGATTCCGAGCA
>JAFUDD010000235.1 GCA_017459315.1 Clostridia bacterium
CAGCAAGGTGCGCGACCTGTTCAGCCAGGCCAAGGAAAAAGCGCCGTGCATCGTGTTCATCGACGAGATCGACGCCATCGGCAAAAAGCGTGGCGGCGGCGTTTACGGCGGCAACGACGAGCGCGAACAGACGCTGAATCAGCTTTTGACCGAAATGGACGGCTTCGAGGGCAGCAACGGCGTGATCATCCTTGCCGCGACGAATCAGCCCGAAACGCTCGACCCGGCGCTGACGCGTCCCGGCCGGTTCGACCGCCGCGTACCCGTCGAGCTGCCCGACCTCAAGGGCCGCGAGGCGATCCTGAGAGTACACGCCGCCAAGGTCAAAATGGCGGACGGCGTGGACTATGAAAAGATCGCGCGGATGGCGTCCGGCGCGTCCGGCGCGGAGCTGGCGAACATCATCAACGAAGCGGCGCTGCGTGCGGTGCGCGATCACCGCGACGCGGTCACGCAGGCGGATTTGGAGGAAAGCATCGAGGTCGTGATCGCGGGGTATCAGAAGAAGAATGCGATCCTGACCGATGCGGAAAAGAAGATCGTCGCATATCACGAGATCGGCCATGCGCTTGTGGCGGCGCTCCAGTCCCATTCCGCGCCCGTGCAGAAGATCACGATCGTGCCGCGCACGTCCGGCGCGCTCGGCTATACGATGCAGGTGGACGAGGGCAACCACTACCTGATGACCAAGGAGGAACTGACCAACAAGATCGCCACGCTGACCGGCGGCCGCGCGGCGGAGGAGGTCGCGTTCGGTTCGGTCACCACCGGTGCGTCGAACGATATCGAGCAGGCGACCAAGCTCGCCCGCGCGATGATCACGCGCTACGGCATGAGCGACGAGTTCGGCATGGTCGCGCTCGAAACCGTGAATAACCAGTACCTCGGCGGCGATACGTCGCTTGTCTGCTCCGCCGAAACACAGACCGGGATCGACCGGCTCGTTGTGGAGCTTGTGGATCGGCAGCACGACAAGGCCGTGCAGCTGCTGAACGAAAACCGGCAGAAGTTAGACGAGCTTGCCGCGTACCTCTACGAAAAGGAAACGATCACCGGCGAGGAATTCATGGCGGTTCTGAACCGGGCGTAAAGCCCAAAAGCATAAATGCGCTGTCATTCGGCAGCGCATTTTTATATGGATTTTTATTCGTCCTCGTCCGGCATACGGGTGTTCAAATAGGCGTTATAGCGGCTGTTGGCCGATTCCGCGGCCTTTTTCTGCTGCCATTTGGCGCGCTCGTCTAAGATCGCCACCATTTCGTCGGCAATGTCCTCCGGGCGCTTGGGCTTGGCAAGGCGCAGATAGCCGAGCATCCGGCCGAGCGACTTGGGGCCGCCGAGCTGATGCGCGACAGCCGCACCGAAATCGTGCGGAAAGCCGAGCCGTTCGATCTCCGCAATTACGCCGAAATACAGGTTGTCCCGTTCCGTCATGCGCCCTCCACGATGCGTTGGATCTCGGCAAGGCTATCGGCAAAGCAGATGCCCGCCTGCTTCTGCGGTGAGGAAAGCCCCGCTTCGATCATGCGGCCCAGCAGCGATTGCAAGCCGTCGTAATAGCCGCCGAGGTTATAGAGGATGCAAGGCGCGTCAAGGTGGCCGAGCGCGACCTTGGACATGACCTCCGCGATCTCCTCCAGCGTGCCGGTGCCGCCGGGAAATGCGATGAACGCGTCGCCGAGCTCGATCATTTTGGTTTTGCGCTCCGCCATCGTTTCGGTCACGATCAGCCGCGTGATCGAATCGTAAACGAACCCGTCCTCCACAAAGAACCGCGGCTCCACGCCCGTGACTTCCCCGCCGGCCAGCAGCACGCTTTCGGCCAGTTCGCCCATCAGTCCGCATTTCGAGCCGCCGTAAACGAGCGCGTGTCCCGCCTTGCCGATCCATGTGCCGAGCGCCCGCACCGCCGGGATCAATGCCGGGTCGTTGCCGGGATTTGCGCCGAGATATACCGTAATGTTCATCGAATGTCACCGCCCTTCGTCGATTCATTATATCGGCGCGGGGCGGCGTTGTCAACGGGCGGTCAGAACAGCGTCGGCGGTTTTTGGCGCACCTTGATCACAAGGTCGAAGCCGTCGGCCTTGCG
>JAFUDD010000236.1 GCA_017459315.1 Clostridia bacterium
AAAACGCGCTGATATAGTACGGCCTCTGGGAAAAGAAGAACAGTCCGTAAATAACAATCAGCATGGCGGCAGGCAATGCAACGATCACGAAGGGAATGATATGAATATGATCGACAATGACCTGTACCGTCGCATCTGTTGCAAAGCCCGGATTCTTATGCTTCGACGCGGCGTATATCATGCCGAACAGCAGCGCTCCGCAAGGGACCGCGATAAACAAGCGGAAGGCTATTTCCAAAGCATCGTCAAAATCCCATACGAACAGACTTTTGATCTGCTCGGTAAATGCTTTGAAATCCTCGTCAAAGGACAGTATCTCCATAACGGCAAAGCCGAGAAGCAGTGCCAACACGATACCAATGATTGTGAAAACAGCTGATTTCCAGTTTCTTTTGTCTTTTTTGCTGCGATGAAAAACTGTGACGAAGATTGCGGGGAAGCTCTGAAACGGATACATCACGACTGCCTGCAGCCATTCCAACAGCATGGCGGCGCCGGGGAGCTTTGCCTTTTGATTTCCGAACAACGTATAGACAAAGTAACCGAAAGCCAGCAAGGTTAATAAAAACACCGGATAGTAGGTTTCACCGCTGCCGATGCCGTTTTGGAAGTGATAGGAGGAAAAGACGAGTCCGCAAAGCAGCGCAATGATTGTACGCACGGTAATCCTTATGTGATTCATAATTCCGTAAACAAGTGTGTCGCCGAACAAAATGCCCGCAAAAACGACAGTACCGAGCGGCACGTTTACAAGCGGAATAATATGCGTAAAGAGATACGCTAAAAGTACGGCAAATACGGCGAACAGAACGGAATACGCTTTCTCACGTCCGTTATAGGGTGCGCATTGTATTTCTTGTGTGTTGAAAGATTCCATCGTTTACTCCTTATCCGGCTCATACCGCAAAATGTCCTGGACGTTGCAGTCGAGCGCACGGCAAATCGCGTTCAGCGTCGTAAAGCGCACCGCTTTTGCCTTGTTATTCTTCAGAATGGATAGATTGGAAAGTGTGATACCGACACGATCACTTAATTCGTTAAGCGACATTTTCCGTCGCGCCATCATAACATCCAAATCTACAATGATCATATGGTCACCTCAAATCGTTGAATCGTTTTCTTCCTTGATAACGGTGCCTTCCTCGATCACATTTTTCACGACGCGAAGAACGATACCGAGAAAGAAGGCTACAAACGACACAAACAGCGCGGAGAGCAGGTGCAACATTCCATACAGCGGAATTGCGCAGATGCCTGCCAGGATCGAAGCCCAAGAGATCATACGAAGATAAGCGACGCTTTTGTCTGTGAAGATCGCTCCCATTCGAACATGATTCAAAAGCAGCATCAGGCACACGTCTGAAAACAGGACAAGCGCAAGGATCAGATATTCCAGTACATACGCCGGTATGCCGGCTTTTTTCTGTGCAGTAAGGAAGGCAGACAATAAGGAATCGGGAAAAAAGGCATTTCCGCACGCCAGGAGTACACCGAGCAGCAGCACGCCGACAAATGCAGCGCCGCAAAACGCATAGGAAAGTGTGACAGACAGTTTTCGATCTATTCGCAGCATAACAAGCTCCTTTGTTTTGATGCTGATACGATATCACATCAGAAATCGAATGTCAACATAAATTTATCGAATATCGAGAATATTGAATTGCGAAA
>JAFUDD010000023.1 GCA_017459315.1 Clostridia bacterium
ACGTTTACAGCAGTTCTTCGAGCACGGCGGCGGTGTCGCCGTCGAGGACGATGGACTGCGCGGCGATCGCGCGCGGGGCGTAGGCTTCGTTATAGTTCAGGCAGGCGTAGATTGCGGCGGGGTTGTCGTGCGTCATCTGCCAGAACGGATACTTGATGATGACCGGCGTGTTGTCCCCAACGCCGAGCTCGAGGTAGAGCGTATGCAATCGCTCGTGCCGGCGCAGAAAGTCCGCATACGCCGCCGACGCCGCGTGCCAGCCCGCGTCCTCGACAAAGCTGTCGTCCGAGCGCAGGTTCATCACGACCTTGCCGCCCTGCGGGTCGCGCGGGATCAGATCGGTCGGGATCTCCATCGAAAGCCCGCTTTGGGGCGGCACGAACGCGCCGGACGCATCCCGGACAAAGCCCTGTGCCGTCATCGCCTCCATGACCCACGCTTCGTTGTCATACGTGACCTGGGCCTTCGGCGTCTTGCTTTGGAACAGGCCGTAATCGCCCTGCGTGTAGAACAGGCGCTTTTTGTCGAACCCCGCGGCTTGGAAGCGGTGATCGACGTTCGTGGTGATCACAAAATAGTCCTTGCCGTCCACCAATCGCAAAAGGTTCCTGTAGACGGGCTTCGGGTCCTGGATATAGCGGTTGCAGTAGATATGCCGCGCCCACCACGCCCAAAGGATCTCCTCCTTCGGGAACGGATAGAAGCCGCCGGAATACATGTCCTCGATGCCGAAACGGTCGGCAAAGTCCCCGAACCAATAGCGGAAACGTTCGCCGCTGTACGTATACCCCGCCGCCGTGGACAGCCCCGCGCCCACGCCGATCACAACGGCGTCGGCAGAAGCAAGTTCGGTTTTCAGCCGCTGCAAACGTTCCTGCCGCGTGCCCTCGCCGCGCGTAATGCCGCGCCCCATCTGCCGTACGCCCCACAGCCCGCGCTGGATCGTTTCGCGGTAGCCGTCCGGCCGTTCATCCGTATAACTTGTTTTCATGATGCTGTTTATCCTTGTCCTTTAGAATTAGATTGGTTTTCCTGTTGTTTTTGTGCAAGGCGCATAGGTTCTGTCAGCCCCGGTTGATCGCGCCCGGTGTGTTCTTTTTCATTTCGCTTTTTTCGGTTTCCGTTCGGGCAGCTCCGCGTACATGCCCGCCAGCAGCTCCGCGATCAAATCCGCATCCTCGAACCGTTCGAACACGTGCATCAGCGTCTTGGAGCCCTCATACGGACAGCGCAGCTCGCCATCCGCCAGGAGCCTGTCCGACGTCGACGTTCTTTTTAGGAACAGCTCGCTGTCGCAGATATCGCCGATCAGTTTGCCGTTCAGGTACACCAGATATCCGCCCATCATGGGTCTGATGACGATATCCCCGGCTGCGGAAAAGCACTCCCGTACATATTTGTTAAATGCGTTCATTTTGATGGCCTCCGCAAATTAGAATTTGTCGATCCCCGTCAAATCATGTCAGCTCGGATGAATGCGCTTTGACACCAGCGAAATAAGCGATTGAAAGCCGAATCGAAATCATAATCATCCGGATATTCTGCCATTTCAAGTATGGCGCGATCTTCTTCAGATACCTGTTCCCTGAGTTCCCTCTTTGTCACCGCAAACGATCCGCTCTCCAGAAAATTTAGATTCTGGATCAGGAAAAACATGCCCTTGCAGGTACCGCGAAACTTCGTGATATTCTTCTCCCTGTCCGCATGGATATAGCGATGGCAGAGTTCGTGATACAGATTTCCCAAGCTCAGTTTGACGTAGTTGATCTCGTCTTCCCGTGTCGCCGGCGGGAGAAGGTCTTTCAGTTCGCCAAACAAATCTCTGGTCGTGTGACGAAGCTGACAGACCTCAAGGGGATTCCACTTAAGCATCTCGTCCTTGCCGCAAATGAACCCGCAGGACTTTTCATAATGTCCGATCTTTTTCAGAATATCACGGTACACGTCCATATCCGCAACGGAAAAATCTTCAAGGATAATCATAACGTCTATATCGCTTTTGTCGGTCGCTTCATTGCGCATATAACTGCCTTGAAGTCCGGCGTATGCCAATCGGTCGCCGAAAGCGTCTTTGCACGCCCCGACCAGCTTTTGCAAATACTCTCCAAAGTCAAGCATCGCCTTCTGTTTCTCCTTCACAAATCCCGATCTGTCGAACGCATCACAAGTGCATCAGCCTTTCGTAGATGGCAAGATCCTCGTCCTTGAAGACGTTGAACACCACGCGCATTTCCGTGTCCGGATGCGCCGTGAGCCAGTCCGTCACGGTGTCCACGGCGATCTGCGCCGCCCGCCGCGCCGGGAAGCGGAACACGCCGGTCGAGATGCAGCAAAAAGCGGCCGAGCGCAGGCCCTCCTTTTCGCAAAGGTCGAGCGTGTTCGTATAGCACGCGGCAAGCGCCGCTTCGTGTGCCTCGGTCAGCCGCCCCTCCACAATGGGGCCGACGATGTGGATCACGTGCTTGGCGGGCAGGTTGTAGCCTTCGGTCAGCATCGGGATCGCGGTGGGCTGTTCGTAGTCCGGGCCGTACTTTGCCCGCAGCCGCTTCATCTGCCGATCACATTCCGCGCGCAGCTGCACGCCCGCAAACGTATGGATGCAGTTGTCGATGCACGTGTGGCACGGCACGAAGCAGCCGAGCATTTCGCTGTTCGCCGCGTTCACGATGGCGTCGAGCGCAAGCCGCGTAATGTCCCCCTGCCAAAGCGACAGCCGCGCGGCCTCGGGATTTCGGCTTCCCTGCTCGGCGGCCGTCGGGATGTCCCAAAGCGAAACGACGCCGTTTTCGCGCACGCGCTCCGAAAGGTATTCGTCCTGCACGCTAAGCGCGTCCGTCTCCATCGGGCGCGGCGGGCGCACGTTCATCAGCGAGCGCAAAAGCCGCCGCTTGCCCGCCGTGTCGCGCGGGGTCTGCAAATCGCGGCAGTACGCCGATTCGTTTTTGAATTGCCCGATCAGATAATCGAGCCGTTCGGGTTGTGTCATACGTTCTCCTTTCTCACCGCCCCGACCGGGCAGACGGACAGGCAGTTGCCGCAATGGAGGCAATGCATTTGCTCGATACGGTACGGCGAACCGGGCGTGATGCAGCTTTGCGGGCAGACCGCAAGGCACGCGCCGCACGCTGTGCACGCGTCGGTAATGCGGTAGCCGGAGGGCTTTTTCGCTTCGCCGCCGAATGCGAACGAAAACCGTTCGATCGGCCGCTTGGAAAGGTCGAACCATTCGCCGCTGCCCGCGTCGATTTTGAACACCGTCAGCGCCGCGCGGACGCCTCGGTGGGGTAGATCTCCGCCATATAGGGGTTCTTTTCAAAGAGCCGTCCGAGAAGGCCCGGCCCGAGCTCCGTCACCCGGCCGCGCACCGACACCGCGACGCAATGCATCGTGTCCGCGCCGTTCGTACCGGTCAGCGCAAGATACCCGCGCGCTTTCAGCCGCCGGTAAAAGCCCTTGCCCACGGCGGTCAGAAAATACAGCCCGGTTTCGTCCGCGTCCATCATGTCGATCGCCGCCGTCACGGGCAGGCCGTCGTCATCCACGGTCGCCACCACGGTCGTATGCACCTGCTCTGCAAGATAGCGCAGGCAGTCCCTTGCTTCCATGCGTTCCTCCCCAAAAAGGGCGCGGAAAGACACTCCCCTCCGCGCCGTATGACTCAGTTCTGTCCGTAATACGCGTTCGCGCCGTGCTTACGGAAATAGTGCTTGTCCTGCAGCTCCTGCGGCGCGGGCGCGACCTTCGGGTGGATCAGCTCCGTCCGGTACGCCATCTTCGCGCACTCCTCTAAGACGACCGCCGCATGCACCGCGTCCACGGGATCCTTGCCCCACGCGAACGGGCCATGATTCTTGCACAGCACCGCGGGCGTCGCGTCCGGATCGAGGCCGAGCCGGTCGAATTCCGAAACGATCAAAAGCCCCGTGTTGCGCTCATAGGCGCTTTGGATCTCCTGCTTGTTCAGGCAGCGCAGGCACGGGATCGCGCCGTAAAAGTAATCCGCGTGCGTCGTGCCGTAGCAGGGAATGTCCCGCCCCGCCTGCGCCCAGCTCGTCGCGTAGGACG
>JAFUDD010000237.1 GCA_017459315.1 Clostridia bacterium
ACTGGAGCACTTCGACCATTTCATCTGCAAGATCCTTGCCACCTATGCCGATGAAACGGTGCTGAACGAAAAGGGCAAGATCGACTATCATGTGTTCAAGCCCGTCCTGTTCGAGTTCCCGACCTACGAATACTTTGCGACCGGCGAGAAAGTCGGAGACTGCGGCAAGATGAACCGGGCATGAAAGGAATGATCCCATGAGCATCACAGTCAATTTGTATTATCACGGCAAAAACGGCAGCGCGCGGGCGTTTGCCGAGGAGATGGAACGAAGCGGCATTGCGGATGCGATCCGCGCCGAAAAGGGAAATTTGCAGTACCGCTATTTTGTTCCGTTGGACGACCCGGAAACGGTGCTTTTGATCGACTCGTGGACGGATCAGGCCGCCATCGACGCGCACCATCAAAGCCCGATGATGGCGCGACTTGCAGCCTTGCGGGAAAAATACGACCTGCACATGGAGGCGAAACGTTTTACCTCGATGGACGCGCCGCAATCGGATGACAAATTTCTGAGAAAGTGAGAAACAGAATATGAAACAAATCTTTATGAAAATGCTTTTGCCGGCTCTTATGGGCATGCTTTTGCTCGCCTGCGCCGAAGCGCCGACCGCCTCGCAGTCCGCCGCGCCTGCCGAGCCGCCGAAAGCTGCTGTGACCAAAGCGCCTGCGGCGGAAACGACTGCGGCGCCGGAACAGCCTGCAGCGGAAGATTCTGCTTCGCAAACCGAAGTGCCGACCGCGGAGCCGACCGAAGAACCGGCGCCACATAAGACCGTGCTCGTCGTCGTATTTTCCGCAACCGGCACAACCAAGGGCGTCGCCGAAAAGATCGCCGCCATCGAGGACGCGGACCTTTACGAAATCCTCGCCGCCGAGCCGTATTCCGATGCGGATCTGAACTGGCACGATTCCAACAGCCGCACGACCAAGGAACAGAACGATTCTTCGGTTCGCCCTGCGATTGCAAGCGAAACGCTCGACCTAACGGGCTACGAGCGCATCTATGTCGGCTATCCGATCTGGTGGGGCGAGGAGCCGCGCATTCTCGATACGTTCGTCGAAAGCTATGACTTTGGCAGCGCCGTGATGATCCCGTTCTGCACGTCCGCCAGCTCCGGCCTCGGCAGAAGCGGCAAAAACCTTGCCGATCATGCGAACGGCGGCAGCTGGCTCGACGGCAAGCGCTTCTCCGGCAGCGTATCGGAAAGCGATCTTGCAAACTGGATCAACGGACTGAAATAAGCAAGCGGAGGACGGCACCATGCGGACAAAACAGACAAAAACCATCAAGATGATCGTGGACGTATGCATGACCGTCCTTCTGCTGTGCCTGATGGCGTATCAGGTGACGGGCGAGGTGCTGCACGAATGGTTCGGCATCGGCATGACCGCCGTGCTGATCCTGCACCACATCTTGAACCGCAAGTGGTACGCCGCGCTGTTCAAAGGCAAATACAACGCCTACCGGATCGTCACGACCGCGATCAACACGCTGCTGCTTGCGTCGATTGCGCTGACGGCGCTTTGCGGCATGGCGATGAGCGCCCACGCGGTGCCATTCCTTTACGGGATGCTGCCCGTGTCGTTTGCGCGGCAGTTCCATTTGGCCATGTCCTTTTGGTCGTTCGTACTAATGGGCGTGCATCTCGGCCTGCATCTTCCGACCATGACGGCGACGTGGAACAAGACGGTCAAAACGATCCTTGCGATCCTCTGCACCGTTATTGCGGGAGTCGGCCTTTGGCTGTTTATCAAAAGCGGCATCACGGACTATATGTTCTTTCGTTCGCCGTTTGCGTTCTTCGATTACGACAAATCGGGTGTCCTCGTGTTTCTTGAAAACCTTACGATGCTGATTACGTTTGCCTTGATCGGAACGTGTATGGCAATATTCATCAAGCGGATCGACATAAAAAAGAGAACGCAACAAAATATTTGAAGCCATATAACGGATCGGCGCGGCTTTGCAGCTGCGCCTTTTTCTGTCTGTCCAAGCCGGCAAGTTGGCAGACACGTTCCGCTATGCCATTTCATGCGAGGCGTCCGTCCTATAACAGCAGACTCAAATGTGATCTGTCCCCAAAAGCCTTTTTCCTGCGTGTTTTTCGCTCAGTGTTATCCGGCGTTCGTTCCCGAAGACTTTGTCGCGCGGTTTTTGAAGCAAGAAAAAGCTGAGCGCAATGCGTCGAAAAAGACAAACCGTTTCGGACTTCGCGGTGAACGTAAAAAAGAATCGGAGAGCAAGGCGACTCTCTCCGATTTCATTGTCCGGTTTATTCAGCTGTTATCAAATGTAGACGCAGGCCCAAAAAAATAC
>JAFUDD010000238.1 GCA_017459315.1 Clostridia bacterium
CCATCTGTACCGGCCGTACTGGAGCGTATATTCGTTCTGCTTCGGCACATCGACGCCGTAGACCTTTTTGATCACATCCACGCGGTTGTTCTGATCGGTGAACAGGAAGTTCCACTGGAACAGCGACACGGTGGAGCCGCTCATCGAATACATGCCGATATCCTCGCGGTTCAGGCCGTATGCAAATGCGGCAAGCGCGGCGGTCTGGGCGGGCGTGCAGTTGGTGTACAGCTCGCCGTCGAACGCGGCAAGGACATCCGGGATCTTGACGATCAGGTTCTGCTTCTGCATGTGCTCGAAGAACGCGATCAAGATGCGCTTCTGACGATTGACACGGTTCGCGTCGCCCACATCGGCGGCGGAAAGGCCGTTGCCCGCCTTGCGGACACGGCAGTAATCGAGCACCGCCTGGCCGTCCATGTGCTGATAGCCCTTGACATAGGAACGGCCCTGAATCTTATAAGTCAGGTCGAGGTCGTAATCGAGACCGCCGAACGCATCAACGAGCGACTTTAAGGAAGTCATCGTGACGGCATAATAGTAATCGACCGGAATCCCGCCGAGCATCCATTCCGCGGCTTCGCAGACCTTTTCAAGTCCTGCGGGATTCTCGGAGCCGTCGGCATTATAGAGGCCGCCGCCGCAGTTCAGCGAGGCGTTCAATTTATAGATGCCGTCGATATCCGGAATCTTCGCATAGGTATCGCGCGGAAGCGAGATCAAATCGGCGCGGTTTTCGTCGAAGTTGACGGACAGCACCATCATCACGTCCGAATGCCATTCCTTTTTGCCGTTCCATGTGAGACGCTCCTCGGAGAAGTCAACGCCGATCAAAAGGATATTGACGATATCCTGCATCATCGAGGTATCGGCCTGCTCCTTTAAGCGGTCAAGCTGCGATGGCTCGGCGGTCGGCGCCGGGGTCGCCACGTCGATCGGCGGCAGCGACGGCTGCTCGGTTTCGTTCTCGTTATCGCCGACGACGCCGGTGGGCACGGGCGTGATATCGACGATCACGATGGCGTTGCTGTCGGTCGGCACGGGCGTGGCAGTCGTTTCGACGCGCTTTGCCGTGCAGGTGCCGGCGTTCCGAAAATCGTCGCCGGTGCCGCCGAACAGAAAGTTTGTGACGGGCGTAAGCAGCAGCGCGAACACGATGCCGAGCAGCACGATGCCCGCGGCGGCAAGCCCGATGATCATTACACGTTTATTTCTCAAATTCGTAATCCTCCTTTGAGCCTATGTTTCCACTTTCTTTGTAAGTTTATTTTACTCGGTTGCACAAACAAATTCTACCGAAAAGTCGATTTGTAACAAAGGATTTACAAATATAACACATCTAAATGCGTCAAAATTGTCAAATCTTTCTTCAAATTGCAATTTTTACTTTTCAAAACAGAAATGTGTGCTATACTGTGTAGTATCTATGAATATGCCCCATTGGGCTGATTCACAGGAGGACCACATGATTGTAGTGATTCCGGCCTATGAGCCGGATTGCAAGATGCTCGGCGTGATCCGCGATTTTCACGAAAAGGCGCCGTCCTTTCCGCTCGTGATCGTGGACGACGGCAGCAGCGAGCCCTGTCAAAAGCTGTTTGCCGAGGCCGAAGCCGATCCCGGCGTGACGGTGCTGCATCACGAAAAGAACCGCGGCAAAGGCGCTGCGCTGAAAACCGCGTTTGCGTATATTGCGGAGCATTATCCGAAAGATGAGGGTATCCTGACCGTTGATGCGGACGGGCAGCATCTGATCCACGATGCGCTGCGCGTTGTGGAGGCATGGGAAAAGAACCCCGATATGCTTGTGACCGGCGGCCGCCAGTTCAAGGGCGCGGTGCCGCTTCGCAGCCGTCTCGACAACGGCATTACGCGCGGCGTCTTTCATCTGACGACCGGCAAGCGTCTGTATGATACGCAGACCGGCCTGCGCGCGTTTTCGGTGGGTCGTGTGCCCGAAATGCTCGCGCTGCACGGCGACCGGTATGAATATGAGATCCATCAGCTGCTGTACTGCTGCACGGCGTCCACCGGTGTATACGAGGTGCCGATCGAAACGGTCTACTTAGAGAACAACCAGTCCTCGCACTTTGACACACTGCGCGATTCCGCGAAGATCTATAAGGTCATTTTCAAGTTTTTGAAGCCGACGTTCCTTCGCTTTATCACCTCGTCACTGATGAGCTTTGTAATCGACTTCCTTGTGTTCTGTCTTGCGTTTTAC
>JAFUDD010000239.1 GCA_017459315.1 Clostridia bacterium
ATCCATCCCGTATGCTCACTCCGTTTTTGATACGTATTCATTTTCAATATAAAAGAAACAAGAAAAAAGTAAAGGACACAAAGTGCGAATCTGATGAACAGATTGCAAAAGCGCCCTGTTCGGGCGCTGTATGCATCAGAATGATTCTTTTGTCGTTTCCCCGCCGCCTGTCAGAAAGTCGCGCGCATTGACGCGAAACAAGCTGCATGCCTTCAGAACCTGATCGTAATCCGGCAAATTGATGCCGCGCTCCCACCGGGAGATCGTCTTATTGGATACGTCCAGTATTTCCGCAAGCTGCGCCTGCGTCATTCCCATCTGCTTTCGTTTTTCCGAAAGGTATCTTCCAATCTTCCGCTTGTCCATTTCGCCCTCTCGCTTCGTTCCGAAGTTTATATATAGAAATGATAACTTTCCTGCCCCGAAAGTAAAGGACACAAAGAACGAATTTGCGGTTCAAAAGGGACATTTCGCGAGAATTTGCGCGGTCAGCCCTGTCCTATCCGGCTCTTTCCCGAAAGAAAAGCACCCGGCAAGGGTATTCCGGGTGCATGGGCATGATTGCAATTTTTTCAGTTTCCTTTTCTGGTCAGTTCGACAGCGTCGGTATCCGCGCACAGGTATTTTTCTTCGACGTTTTCGTAGAAAGCTACCTCTTGCTCCAGGTTTTCGATCACGCTGATCGGCATTAAATATTCGTGATGCAGAACGTTGAACCGGTCCAATATCGGATACAGGTCCTCAAGTGCCTGCACGCACACGCAGTCCAAAGCGCCGTTTTCGGAGCCGTGATACGTAAACGCTGCCGGATCGAACACAAGCCAGCCGTCGTCGCTCGGAACGGCAACACACATGTTGTTCATGCAGTTGACGCCGTTGACATACAGTACGCAAAGCCCCTCGTAATCCTCCTGAATCAGCCATGCGCACGAAAGCGCAAGACTGTCCGAAGCACAGACCATCTGTCGCAGCTGCTCCTCCGGCTTCAGATAATAGTAAACGCCGGTGCGCGGAATCGAAATAACATTGGAATCCCAGATATCGGGGTCCATGAGGTTGAACCATGTCACCATGTCCGCCACCGTGGAGATGCGCTCGCGCAGCACGGCCGGCGGCATAGAGCGAAGCGCCTCTAATTCCCCGTCGCTCAACCGTCTTTCCCGGAACGCCTCCGGAAAATCATTCACCGTGAGAGGCTGCCTTTCCCGGCCGAGCGAACCGCGCGCTGCCCGGCTTGTCGGCTGCGGCGTTTCTGCCGGGAGATTCGCCGCGTCCTCTGCCTCCCGGCGCTTATCCTCCTGCAGACTCGGCGCAGACGGCGTCGGTTCGGTTTCCTCCGTCGCCGCCGACGGCTCTGCGTTCTGCGTCTGCGCTGCGGATGCACCTGCCTCGGTCGCGTTCGGCAAGGGTTGCGCCGCGCCGCAGCTCGCCTTTGTCGGGCGGAACAGAAGCGTCCCCAGCAGCGCCATCGCCGCACAGCCGATCACGGCGCCGAACAGTGCGCTGCTCCATGCGGTGCGAAGCAGCGCCGACCGCTTTTGCGGCTTCTCCGGCGTCTGCACAGGCGGTTCCGGCGGCGCGACCGTTTCCGCTTTGGAAGATATTCGTTCCCCCGCCAAGATTTCCTCGATCCGCACGTCATACAGCTCGCACAGCTTCTGCATCTGCTCAAAGTCGGGCAGCGTCTGACCGTTCTCCCAGCGGGAAACCGTTTTATTGGAGACGCCCAATTTTTCGGCAGCCTCCGTCTGCGTCATGCCGCGTTCGCTTCGCAGCTTCGCTATGAAATTTCCCGTTTTGAAACGATCCATTCTGCTTCTCTCACCGTCTTGCGTCTGTCGTCTTCGTTTGTCGGAAAGCCGCGCAATATTGTCACATGTATTATATAGGAAGCGTTATACGATTGCAAGAAAAAAAGAGCCGTCCTTCTTGCCCTGCTTGGAAGCGGAAAATATGAATAAACCGTAAAAGTATCGTCGAAGCTGCGTCGCGGGGCGGGAATCTGTGTTAAAATAACATGTTATCATTTGGACGGGATCGGGCGGGGTGCGCCCGCCCGTCCGCAGGAGGAAACCATGTCAGAAGAATATTCCGTTCGCAGCATTACCGTGATGGAGGGGCTTGACGCCGTCCGCATGCGGCCCGGCATGTACATCGGCTCGACCGGTCTGCCGGGGCTTCATCACATGCTGTGGGAGATCGTGGACAACGCGATCGACGAGGCCGCGAACGGCTATGCCAATGAAATCAATGTCACGCTGAACCGCGACAAGAGCGTCACCGTCGTGGACAACGGACGCGGCATCCCGACCGGCATCCACGAAAAGCTGGGTGTGTCCGGCGTGGAGGTCGTGTTTACGCAGCTGCATGCAGGCGGCAAGTTCGGCAACGACGCCTACGGCTATTCCGGCGGTCTGCACGGCGTCGGCGCGAGCGTCGTCAACGCGCTGTCGCGCTGGGTCACGGTCGAGGTCTACCATGAGAATCGCGCATACAAGATCGAATTTTCGAGCGAGGAGAACGCCGAGGGCAAGATCGTTTCCGGCAAGCCGAAATATCCGCTGACCGAAACCGGCCGCACGCGTAAGCAGGGCACCGTCGTAACGTTTTTGCCCGACGACCGCGTGTTTGAAACCATCGACATGCAGTACGGCGTCGTGATGAAGCGGCTTCGCGAGCTCGCCTACCTCAACCGCGGTGTGAAGCTGACGCTTGACGACAACCGCGAATGGGGCAAGGCCAAGCACGCCGAGTTCTGCTACCAAGGCGGCCTTTCCGATTTTGTCCGCTACATCTCCGAGGACAAGACCGCGCTCTACGATCCGCCGATCCACTTTGCGGGCGAATCGAACGGCATCGTCGTGGAGGTTGCGATCCTGCACAACGACGGCTATTCCGAAACGATCGCGTCCTACGTGAACAACATCCCGACGACCGAGGGCGGCACACACGAAACCGGCTTCAAGGCCGCGCTGACCAAGGTCATGAACGACTATTGCCGCAAGGTCGGCGCGCTGAAGGAAAAGGATGCGTCCCTGGCCGGTGAGGATTTCCGCGAGGGCATGACGGCGGTGCTGTCGCTGAAGATGCGGAACATCCAGTTCGAGGGCCAGACGAAAACGAAGCTCGGCAATACCGAGGCGCGGCCTGCGGTCGAAACCGTTGTGACGCAGCAGCTTTCGGTATGGCTCGACAACCTCAAGAACGCGGCGGTCGCCAACCAGATCGCGGAAAAGGCCGTGAGGGCCGCCAAGGCACGCAACGCCGCGCGCAAGGCCAAGGAGACCGCGCGCGAAAAAAGCAAGCTCGAAAACGCGCCGCTTGTCGGCAAGCTATCGAGCTGCACCGGACGCGACTATTCGCAGAACGAGCTGTTCATCGTGGAGGGCGACTCCGCAGGCGGCAGCGCGAAGCAGGGGCGTGACCGGCGGTTCCAGGCGATCCTGCCGCTGCGCGGCAAGCCGCTGAACGTCGAGAAAAAGCGGCTCGAACAGGTGCTGCAAAACGACGAGTTCCGTTCGATCATCACGGCACTCGGCACGGGCATCGGCGACGATTTCGACATCTCAAACCTGCGCTACAATAAAATCATCATCCTCGCCGACGCCGATCAGGACGGCGCGCACATCCGCGCGATCCTTTTGACGTTCTTCTACCGCTATATGCGGCCGCTGATCACCGAAGGGCATGTGTATATCGGCATGGCGCCGCTCTACCGCGTGCAGAAGCCGAATCAGCCGCCGATCTACTGCTACGACGATGCGGCGCTGAAAACCGCGATGAAGCAGGTGAACGGCAAGAACTACACGCTGCAGCGGTACAAGGGCCTTGGCGAAATGAACCCGGAGCAGCTTTGGGAAACGACAATGAACCCGCAGGGCCGCAAGCTGACCTGCGTGACCATCGAGGACGCCGCCGAGGTCGAGCATCTTGTAACCGTGCTGATGGGCGACCGCGTCCAGTCCCGCAAGGAGTACATTTTCGAGTATGCGGACTTCAACCGCAGCGGCAAGACCGTGTTTGAGAAGATAAAGGATTAACGCTATGGCTACGACAAAGAAAACCACGACCCCGCCGCCGACCGAAACCATCCTGCACATCAGTATGGACGAGGTCATGCACAATTCCATGATGCCCTATGCCGAGCACGTCATTTTGGAGCGCGCTCTGCCGCGCGTGGAGGACGGTCTAAAGCCCGTGCAGCGGCGTATTCTCTATACAATGCTGGAGCTCGGCAACACGCCGGACAAGCCGCACCGCAAGTGCGCGCGTATTGTCGGCGACTGCCTCGGCAAATACCACCCGCACGGCGACAGCTCGGTCTACGACGCGCTCGTGCGCATGGCGCAGCCGTTCAATATGGGCGTGACCCTTGTGGACGGCCACGGCAACTTCGGCTCGGTGGACGGTGACAGCGCCGCCGCCATGCGTTACACCGAAGCGCGCATGACCGACGCGGCAATGCTGCTTCTGAAGGACATCGACAAGGACACGGTCCCGTTTGCATGGAACTTCGACGATACGATGAAGGAGCCGGAGCTGCTGCCGGGCCGCTTCCCGAACCTTTTGGTCAACGGCGCCAGCGGTATCGCGGTCGGCCTTGCGACGAACATTCCGCCGCACAACCCGGTCGAGGCCATCGACGCGGTCATTGCGATGATCGACAATCCGAAGATCACGATTCCGGAGCTGATGAAGATTATGCCCGCGCCGGACTTCCCGACCGGCGGGTATCTGATCGCGTCCGAGGAGATCGCCAAATCCTATGAAACGGGGCGCGGCAAGCTGACGATGCGGGCCAAGACGCATTTCGAGGACATGAAGAACGGCAAGACGCGCATCGTCATCGACGAGTTCCCGTTCACGGTCAATAAGGCCGCGTGTCTCGAAAAGATTCTGCAGATCACGCAGGAGAAAAAGGCGCTGTTCGCCGCCGTTGCGGATATCCGCGACGAATCCGACCGCACCGGTACGCGCGCGGTCATCGAGATCAAAAAGGACGGCGACCCCGAAAAGCTGCTGAAAAACCTGTTCAAATACTCCGATCTGCAATGCACGTTCGGCGCAAACTATGTCGCCATCGCCAACGGCAAGCCGCAGCAGCTGACCCTGAAGGACATCCTGGAGCATTACATCCGCCATCAGCGCGAGGTTACGACGCGCCGCACCAAGACGGAGCTTGAAATTGCCAAGAAACGCTGCCATATCTTAGAGGGTCTGATGGTCGCGGTCAACAACCTCGACCGCGTGATCAAGCTGATCCGCGCCAGCAAATCCCCGAAGGAAGCGCGCGAGGGCTTGATGAAGACGTTCAACCTCTCCGAGATCCAGGCGCAGGCAATCCTCGATCTGCGGCTGCAAAAGCTGACGAACCTCGAATTGCTCGCCATCGAAAAGGAATATAAGGAAACCTTGAAGCTGATCGCGGAGCTCGAAGCGATTTTAGCGTCGGATAAGAAGCTCGCAAACCTGATCAAGAAGGAATTGCTCGACGTACGCAAGGTCTTCGACGGCAAGCGCCACACCGAGATCATCGCGGGCGATACCGTGATCGAGGCCGAGCCGGTCGAAGCCGAGGTCGTCGAGGATGTGACCGTGACGCTCTTAAAGGATCACAAGGTTCGCAAGCTCCCGACGCGGCTGTTCAATGCCGCGCAGATCAAGGCCGAACAGCCCTTGGTTTCCGTCAGTCTGCCGAGCAACGGCACGCTGCGCCTGTTCACCGATCACGGGCAGCTTTTGACCTTGAAGGTCGGCGACATTCCCGAAACGCGCCCGACGCAAAAGGCGCTGAACCTCGTTTCGCTGCTTGAATTGGAAAAGGGCGAGAACACGATTGCGATGTTTGACGAGAACGCCGAGAGCGATTATCTGCTTGTCACCGAGCGCGGTATGGTCAAGCGCACCGCCGCCGAGGAATACCGCGTTCGCGCCAAGCGCACGGCGGCCATCGGCTTGAAGGATAAGGACAAGCTGCTGTTCGTCTGGCCCGCCACGGAGGAAAGCATCCTGCTCGTCACCAAGCTCGGTATGAGCATCCGGTTTGCCGCAGACACGGTTCCCAAGACCGGCCGCACAGCCGCCGGCGTCGGCGCGATCAAGTTAGAGCCGAAGGACGCCGTGTTCTATGCCGCGCAGGTCGGCGACGAGGGCGAGCTGATCACGGTTTCGGATCGCGGCTACGGTAAGCGCAGCTTCCTGTTCGATTACGAGGTACAGGGCCGCAACGGCAAGGGCGTCAAGACGTTCGACTTCAAAAGGAACGGCTCCAACGGTACGGCGCTTGCCTATGTCGGCGCCGTCACCGATCCGTTTACGCTGCTGTTGGAGCAGCGCCACGGCACCGTTACCCCGCTGGACACCGAACAGATCCACATTCAGCCGAAAGCCGGCAAGGGCGAGCTGCTCGTTCCGGTCGTGCTCGACGACGACGTGGTGAGCGGCAGAAAGGACAGCTGAACGAAAGGCGGCATCACAGCCCGCCTGCAAGTATGAACAAATTATTAAATACCCCGCCGTACTGTCGAAATGCGGCGGGGTTTGTGCTATATTAAATAAATAGGAAATTTCGGACTTTGCCCGAAAGGGGGAATGGACGATTGCCGCTGTATCGCGACCGTTTACAGGAAAAATTCAGTGAAGCCTTGAAGGCGGTGCTGCCGATCGTGCTGATCGTGCTGGCGCTGTCCTTTACCGTTGCGCCGCTGCCGACAAGCATCCTTTTGGCATACATCTTCGGCGCGCTGCTCTTGATCGTCGGCATGATGTTTTTCACGCTCGGCGCGGAGATCGCCATGGAGCCGATGGGGCAAAAGCTCGGCGGGCGCATCACGCAGACGCGCAAGCTGTGGATCATTCTGCCGCTCGGCTTTCTGCTCGGCGTTTTGATCACCGTAAGCGAGCCGGATTTACAGGTGCTGGCGAATCAGGTGCTGTCGATCCCAAGCCCGGTTCTGATCTGGTGCGTGGCGGGCGGCGTCGGCCTGTTCCTTGTCATTGCGCTCTTGCGTATGCTGTTCGGGATTCCGCTGCGGAACATGCTGCTGATCGCCTACGGGCTGACATTCCTTTTGGCGTTCTTTGCCCCGCGCAGCTTCCTCGCCGTCGCGTTTGACGCGGGCGGCGTCACGACCGGCCCGATGACCGTTCCGTTCATCATGGCGTTCGGCATCGGCATTTCCGCGATCCGTTCCGACCGGCACGCGGCGGACGACAGCTTCGGTCTGATCTCGCTCTGCTCGGTCGGCCCGATCCTCGCGGTGCTGCTGCTGTCGCTGATCTTCCGCCCCGAAAGCGCCGACTATACGGCGACGATGATCCCGGAGATCGCCCATTCGATCACGCTTGCGCGGCTGTTTACCGAGGCGATGCCGACCTACCTCAAGGAAATCGCGGTCGCGGTGCTGCCGATTGTCGGCTTCTTCGGTATCTTCCAGATTTTAAGCCTGCATCTGAACGCGAAAACGCTTCTCCGCATCGGCGTCGGCCTCGTATATACCTACATCGGCCTTGTACTGTTCTTGCTCGGCGCGAACGTCGGGTTCATGCCCGCCGGCTCCTACCTCGGACAAACGCTTGCCTCGCTGCCGTACCGCTGGGTCGTGATTCCGGTCGGTATGCTGATCGGCTACTTCATCGTCAAGGCCGAGCCCGCCGTGTATGTATTGATGCGGCAGGTTGAGGAGCTGACAAGCGGCAAGGTCTCCGGACGGTCGCTGCAGGTCAGCCTGTCCATCGGCGTCGCGGTGTCCATCGGGCTTGCGATGGTGCGCGTGCTGACGGGCATTTCGATCCTGTGGTTCATTCTGCCCGGCTACGGCCTCGCGCTGCTGCTGTCGTTCGTCGTGCCGAAGCTGTTTACCGCGATTGCGTTTGACTCCGGCGGCGTCGCGTCCGGCCCGATGACGGCGGCGTTTCTGCTGCCGTTTGCGATGGGCGGCTGTCTTGCCGTCGGCGGCAACGTCGTAACCGACGCGTTCGGCGTGGTGGCGATGGTCGCCATGACGCCGCTGATCACGATTCAGCTTCTGGGTCTGGCCGTCCGCTTCAAGCCGCACCGCAAGGCGGCCGCTGTACAGGCTGTGCCGGATGAAAGCCTGTATTACGAGATCATTCGGCTGTAAGGAGGGCGTATGCTGGATTTACTTGTTACGATTATCGACCGCGACCGGCTGCCTGCGTTTATCAAGCTGTACCGCAAGGACAACGTAAACGTGCATTTCATCACGCTCGGCCACGGCACGGCGACCGGCGAGGTACTCGGCTACTTCGGCTTGGAACGGTCGGAAAAGGCCGTCTGCTTTGCGGTCGTCACCAAGGAAACCTGGAAGACCGTCAAGCGCGATCTGGAGCGCACGCTTCGGATCGACATTCCGGGCACGGGCATTGCCTTTACGGTGCCGCTTTCGAGCATCGGCGGCCCGCGCGAATTGGCGTTTTTAACGGACGGACAGTCCTATCAAAGAGGGGAGGAAAGCACTTTGCAGAACACCATACAGGAGCTTTTAATCGTGATCGGCAACCAAGGCTATAACGATCAGATCATGGACGCGGCACGCGCCGCAGGCGCCGCAGGCGGCACCGTGATCCACGCGCAGGGCACCGGCATGGAGCGCGCCGAGCAGTTCCTCGGCATCTCGCTCGCCTCGGAAAAGGACGTGATCTTTATCGTCACCAAGACCGAGCAGAAGGACGCGATCATGCGCTCGATCATGGAGAAGGCCGGCGTGAATACCCGTGCCAAGGCGATCTGCTTCTCTCTGCCCGTCACCGACACCGCAGGGCTGCGGCTCCAGCAGCTCGATGAAGAAAAGGAAGAAAAGGGCGAAAAGAAGGCCTAACGGCAAAGAGGGGTTCGCACTTGTGGAGATCAGAAAACTGACGGAAGCAGATTACGATACGGCCCTTGCGCTGTATGCGGAACTGGACGAGCTGCATGTGCAGGCGCGGCCGGACTGCTTTGTGCATCGGGACAAAGCGGACATCTATCCCAAGGACGCTTTTCTTCATAATGTATCCCATCCCGGCTGTTTGCAGCTCGGCGCATTTGAAGACGAACAGCTTGTCGGCTTCGTCAGAGCGTCCCTTTGGGAAGAAAGCGGCATGGTCAAGGGCGTAAGGACGGTCTGCTTGGATGATATCTATGTTTTGCCGTCCCACCGTCGCAAGGGCGTTGCGACAAAGCTGTTTACAGCGGTTGCGGAATGGGCCAAGGCGCAGGGCGCTGTTCGTCTGGAGCTGTACACCTGGGATTTCAACAAAACGGCCATTGCCATGTATCAGGCGATGGGAATGACGCCGCAGCGTTATGTGTTTGAAATGAAGCTGCCAGAAAGCCTTCCGGCAGACTGAGAATCATGCGCATTAGATTTTCAAAAAGAGACAAATTCGGCGTGCCTGCAAGGGGGCACGCCGAATTTCTATTCTGTTATTTCTCCGTCTCCCCGATCAGCTTCGGGGTAAACCGCAGCGCGTCGGCGGCAACAAGGTGGTAGGTCGTGCCGTTGTATTCGCCTTGGAACGCGGCGGCGTGCGCCTTGGGGCCGTGGAGATGGCCGTAAACGACGGTCTTGATGCTGTACGGCTCGAACATTGCGACAAACTCGCTCGGGTTGCCGCCCTCGCCGAACGGGGGATAATGCAGCATGACGATATGCGCGGTATCGGGAGACAGCGCGTTCAGTGACAGGGCAAGGCGGAGCTTTTCGCGCTCATACAGCTTGCGGTCGGCGCTCTCCTTGAAGCCCGTGCTTTCGGGAACCGTCCAGCCGCGCGTGCCCGCGATCTCGACATTGTGAAAGCGGAACGTGTCGTTTTGCAGGGCGTACATCCCTTTTGGCAGCATGGCGCGCACCTTGGTGATGCTCGACCACCAGAAATCGTGATTGCCGCGCAGCAGCAGCTTGGTTCCGGGCAGCGCGCCCAAAAATGCCAAATCGGCCTCGGCGTCGCTCAGGTACATCGCCCACGAAATATCGCCGGGAATAAGGACGAGATCGTCCTGGGTCACGATGTCCCACCACGCAGCCGCCAGCCGGTTTGCATGATCCGCCCAATGTGCGCCGAATACATCCATCGCCTTGTCCGGCACGGCGTGACTCAGGTGTGTATCCGCGATCGCATAGATCTTGGGCATAGGTTTTCTCGCTTTCTGTACGTTGCCGGGAGATCCCGGCTCTATTGCCGCTTACTCGTCGGAATCGTCGTCCTCGTCGGAGAAATCCTCCTCGATGGGATCGTCGGCTTCGTCGGCGCGGACCTTATCGGCATACAGCTCCAGATCGGCCTGCCGCTTCTGCTCGCGCAGGCACTCCTCGCACAGCGACTTGCCGCGCACCGCGGGGCGCTCGCCGCACTCGGAGCACATGATCACCTCGTCCTCCGTCTCGACGATCTTTTTCCCCTTCTTATCCATTTCGGCGGCGCAAACGCGGCAGATCGTTTCGTTGCCGCGCAGATAGTTCAATTCACACTTCGGGCATTTCCGTAAAGCCATAGCATACCTCTTTTGTTCCGTTGTTTCATCACGACATAGTATGCAAAGAACATGGCCATCTGTCAAGCCCTAATTTGCAGGTTTTTCTTCCTTTTCTTCAAAAAGACCCGCTTCGGCGTCCGAAACCAGCTGCCCGAGCCGTTTTAACAGCTCCTCCTTCCCCTCGCCGGTCTCGCTCGAAAACGGGATCGCATACGGCGGCGCGCCGAGCGCCTTGGCATTTGCGTTCGCCATCATGCGGCGCTGCGATCTGGTGAGCTTGTCGGCCTTGGTTGCGATCAGCGTATAGGGGATATTGTAGTACACCAGATATTGAAACATCTGCCGGTCGAGCGCGGTCGGCGCGTGGCGAATATCAATCAGCATCAGCAGGTGATTCACCCTGCCGGATTTCAGATATCCCTCCATCAGCTCGCCCCATTTTTCCTGCTCGGTCTTGGACGCCTTGGCATAGCCGTAGCCGGGCAGATCGACAAGATAAAACTGCCCGCGGTTGATCGAAAAGAAGTTGATAAGCCTCGTTTTGCCGGGCTGCGACGAGGTTCGCGCGAGCTTGCCGTTACCGGTCAGACAGTTAATGAGGCTCGATTTGCCCACGTTGCTCTTGCCGACAATCGCAATCTCCATCGGAAACGCGTCCGGATAGCGTTGTCCCAAAGCGACGCTTGTGACAAATTCGGCCTGTTTGATTCTGTATTCCTGTTCCATACCACCAGTATAGCGGCAAAATTCACATTTCGCAATATGATTGTTCATAAAACCTTCAAACAAACAGCGGCCCGAGATGGTACAATTATGGTACACGTAAAACATGGCGGTTTCTACCCGTCTTGGAAAGGATTGTTTCTCCATGGGACTTTTTCACTCCCCCGATATCGGGCTTGACCTCGGCACCAGCAATATCCTTGCGTACATTCGCGGCAAGGGCATCGTTCTGCGCGAGCCGTGCTTTGCGGCCATTGAGCGCGGCACAGGCAAGCTGGTTGCCATCGGGCAGGAGGCAAAGGACATGGTCGGCCGCGCGCCGGACAATCTGATGCTGATTCGTCCGATGCAGGACGGCGTGATCGCCAACTTCGACGCGACCGAGCGCATGCTTACGCTGTTTTTCAACCGCATCGTCGGCAGCCGTCTGTTCTTCAAGCCGCGCGCCGTCGTCGCCGTCCCGTCGATGGCGACTGAGGTGGAAAAGCGTGCTGTCATTGAAACGACCGAGGGCGCGGGCGCGCGGTATACGTTCCTTGTCGAGGAGCCCGTGGCGGCGGCCATCGGCGCGGGCATTGACATCACCGAGCCGAAGGGCAATATCGTCGTGGACATCGGCGCCGGCACCTGCGATATGGTCGTGACCTCGATGGGCAATGCGGTGATCCACAATTCGCTCCGCATCGGCGGCGACGCGTTCGACGCGGCCATCGTTCGCTATATGAAGCGGCAGCACGGCGTTGTGATCGGCCAGAACGCGGCGGAGGCGCTGAAGATCCAGTACGCCTCGGCCTATCCGCGCAAGGATGAGCTGAAAATGGATGTGCGCGGCCGTTCCTTGGGCGGCGGCCTGCCCGTGGCGCTGGAGCTCGGCTCGAACGAGCTGACCTACGCGCTTTCGGAGCCGCTGCACAACATCACCGAGGCGCTCAAGGACACGTTTGAACAAACCCCGCCCGAGCTGGCGGGCGACATTGCGACCCGAGGGATCTGCCTGACCGGCGGCGGGGCGCAGCTGTACGGGCTCGATCAATACATTGCCGAGCAGACCGGCGTACCGTGCTTCGTCGCGGAAGACCCGGTGGCGTGTGTGGCTATCGGGTGCGGCAAGGTACTGGAGGAGCCGAAGAAGTACGAGGGGGTTTTGTACGACTATCGGCGCGGAGACTATTACGAGGACTGACCGGCGAGGGGCTTATGACGGAGACAAAGGGGAAAAAAGCATTATCGCTCTGCATTCTGCGGGTACTGGAGCAGCACGCGTCCGAGCGTGATCCGCTCTCTACGCGCCGCATTATCGACTACCTGAAGGACGACTTCGGGATGATCGCGGAGCGCAAGGCCGTCGGGCGCAACCTGATCCTGCTGGCCGAGATGGGGTTCGGCCTGTCCACCTATCACGACAACGGCAAGGGCTATTATCTGACCAAGGCGGCGGATCCGACCTCGTTCGATCCGGTGCTGTATGACGCGCTGCTGCGCGCGCCGATCACCGAGGAGGGACAAAAGCGCATCCGTCTTATGCAGCCGGACGTGCCGATCCATGCGATCCCCGAAACGCCGCGCGCGCTGCGGGCCGAGGTGTTTGCCGCGCTCGAAACGCTGAAAGACGCGATTGCCGAGGGGAAGCAGGTGCAGTTTCTGTATCACACCGCGCAGGCCGAGGACGTGATGACCGCCGCGCCGGACGCAACGTATGCGATCTCGCCGTATGCGCTGTTCCTTGCGGACGAGCGGTATTATGTGCTGGCGTCGGTCACGGGGTATGGTCGGCTGCTGCATTTTCGCTGCGACTATATGCGGAATATCGTGATTTTAGACGCCCCGATCCGCGACTGGCACGACCTGCCCGAGTGTAAAAACGGGCTCGACGTGGTCGGCTACGTGAACCGCGCGATCTACCGGCAGGACGGCCCGGAGCCGTATACGCTGCTGTGCGCGGGTCTGCTTGTGGACGCGCTGATCGACGCGTTCGGCGTATCGGTACGGCTGTTCCCGGAGGGGGACAATATTCGTGCCGAGGTGCGCGCCCCTTGGTCGTCGGTACGGCGGTTCTTGCTGAATCATCTTTCGCAGGTCACGCTTTTGGCGCCCGAAGCGCGGCAGCGGCAGATGCGGGACGAGCTCTCGGCGGCGCTGTCGATCTATCCGGCGCGGTAAGCGAGCCGGAAAAATCCGGCAATCCGCGCGAAAAGCGGCAAGGATTGGCAGAATTGTTCACAGCAATTCCGAACGGAGTTTACATTTCTTTCGTATAATGGAAGGCAGCCGAAGGGGAAAATCGGGGCGGCAGCACGGCGCATATGCGCCGCAAAGGAGTTTATCACATGAAGGAAAAGATACTGCAGGCGCTTTCGCGCATCGGTACGGCGCTGTCCGGCTTTTGGCGGGATAAGGCGTTGCCGTGGCTGAAAACGGCGCTTGCGTGGACAAAAGAAAAGGGCGGCGCGTTTTTGCGCGCGATCCCGCCGACCGTTTCGCGCGGGATCCGTGCCGTCGAAGGCTTTTTGCAAAAGCAGCTCAACGGCCTTTCGCGCCGTACCGACGGCGAAGCGGCGACGAAGCAGCGGGTTTCGCGTCCGCTGCTGTTTCTGGTGCTCGCGGTCATGTGCATCGTGATGCTCGCGGGGCTGGTGCTGACGATTGCGCTCGGCGCGCGCGTGTTCGCCTGCGTCTGCCATCCGGCCGAGCGCGGCACGGAGCCGGTCGCGGTGATG
>JAFUDD010000240.1 GCA_017459315.1 Clostridia bacterium
ATCGCCCCTGCCGACCGCAACGCCCGCGCCGTCCGCCGTTCCCGAGGCCGACGGCGTATTTTCGCGCCGGTTTGACGCGGCCGGGGCGCTCGCGGCGTTTGCGCAGGCGGATGATATGCACACGCCGATCGCCCCAAGCACGCCCTTCCCGCTGCGCTATGACGGGACGGTGAAAAACTTTCTGACCGTGGGGCTGTGGAACGACGAGCCGGCGGCGGTGCTGCTGGTGCGGCTTGCGCCGCCGAAGCTGACCGTGCTTTCGATCCCGTGCGAGGATGTGCCGACGGACGGCGTTTCGGCGCCGGAGGCATTGCCCAAGGGCATGACGCCGCAGGCGTATGCGCTGCGCGAACAGATCGGTCGGCGGTTCGGGCTGACCGCGCCGTATACGGTAACGGTCGAGCTTTCCTGTATGCCCGCGATGCTCGCCGCGCTGCCATCCGTTTCGGGCGGCGGCATTGCGTTTGACAAAGCGCGGTTTACGGCGGCGCTCGAAAAAAAGAGTGCCGAACGCGCCTATGAGATGGCGGCGCTCGGCGTCGGGATCGTGGATGTGTTTACGCGGATTTCGCCGTGGGAGCTGCCCGCCCTGCGCAGCGCGACAAAGGATAAGCTGCACACCGAGCTGCGCCTATGGGAGCTGTTCGGCATGGCGGCGGCGATCCGGCATGTCCGCGAATACGAAATCTGCGTGCTCAGCGACGCCATGTAGGCGTTTACAGCCGATGCAGATCGAAAAAGGCGGTGCGGGCGGCGTCGCGGAAGGTGCGGCTGATCGGGATGCGGTCGCCGTTTTCCATGACGAACTCGGTATGATCGAGCGATACGACGCGGTTCAGCCGGACCCAATACCCCTGATGGCACCGCAAAAACGCGGACGCAGCCGTGCCGAGCAGCAGCACCGGCGGCTGCGCGGACAGGTATTCGCTGCTGCGGGCGACCACGCGGGAGCGCCGCCCCACGCGCTCGATATACAGCACCTCACGAAGCGGCAGCACGACCGTGCGCCCGTCGGTGCGGAACGTCAGCCCGGCCTGCGGCTGCCGTTCGGAAAGGTTGTCCATGGCGCGGTGCAGCGCGGGCTTTAAGTATTCGTCGGCGCGGTTCTTGGTCACGAACCAGACGTGCCGCGTGGTGTAGACCTCCGAGGCAAAGTCCGCATGGCCGGACAGAAAGATGATCTGACAGCCCGGCTCGACGCGGTTGATCAGCTCCGCGATGCGAATGCCGTCGATGCCCTCCATCTCGATATCGAGCACCGCGATATCGGGCTTCAGCTCGCCCGCCTCGATCGCCGTGCGAAACGCCGCCGCGTCGGTATAGGTCACAAGGTCGGTCTCCGCGCCCGGCAGCGCGTCCTGCACCAGCGCCGCGGTATGCTTTACGTGCAGCGGGTTATCGTCACAAACCGCGATCTTCGGCATCCGTCGTCGCCCCCTTCCATGTCACCGATGTGATGAACCGGCCGCCCTTCCGGTCGGTTCGAAATTCTCCGTCATACGTTTCCGTCAGCTGCTGCAGGATCGTAAAGCCGACGCCGCGTTCCAGCTCCGGCACCCGGCGCGCCTGCGCCCGCTTTCGCTCGGCCACGCTGTTTTCCATGCGCACCCGCAGGTAAGGCGCGCGCCAGTCGCATTTCAGCTCGGTCACGGGCGAGGGCACATCCGCGCACGCCTCGACGGCATTGTCGAGCAGGTTGCCGAACAGGCAGATCAGCGACGGCGCCTCGATCCCGATCTCGGCGGGCAGCGCCACGGAAAAGTCCGCGCGGATGCCCCGGCTTTCCATATCCTCCTTGCGATGCTGCAAAAAGCTCGCCAGTACGCGGTGGCGGCACGACGGCATTGCCGTTTGCGCGGCGGAAGCGGTTTCGAGCGCGTCCGCATAGCGGAGCGCCTCCTCTCCCCGTCCCTCGTCCAGCAGGTCGGCAAAGTGCCGCCGCTGTTCGAGCAGCGTCCTGTGCATCGAAACGACCTGCGCGTAGTCCTCCGCCAGCGCGCCGTAGAGCCGATCCTGCTGCTCGTATTCGCGTTCGAGCATTCGCACCTTGGCGGACATGATCGACGAATTGGCGAGCGAGCGTATCAAAAAGAACAGCACAAAGTCCGACAGCAGACACACGAAAAACGCCAGCCCGACGGCCTTCATGTTATAGCGGGCGATATCGTTCCACAGCACGGTCAGCCAGTAGACGAACAGCGTCAGCTGCAGCACCGGATAGGAAAACAGCAGCGCGATTTCAAGCGGCCGCAGCTGCCACCCGAATCGCTTCCGCATCGAGAATGCGCCAAGGTTCAGCATCGTCAGCAGAATGACCTCGATCAGCAGCGTCGCGCCGTACTCCCACAGAGGGTATGCATACAGCCGGTCGAGATCCCCCGGCGCAACGGCCGATTGCCCGAGATAGAATACGAACATGTCCGTGGCGAGCGCGATCAAAAAGATCGAAAGCCAGACCATCACGATCTCAAGCCATTTCCCGCGGTGCAGCAGCAGCGGCATCGCAAGCACGATCCCCTCGCCCAGAAACAGGCGCAGCACCGTAAAATCGTGCAGCACGTCTGTGACAAGCCAGTAATACGGCACGAACACGACCGCCTCGATGGCGGCGACGAACCACACCGACCGGCGCGCCTTAAACTGCAGGTGGAACGTCACCATCCACAGCGCCCACATGATAAAGTTATAGACCGGCGGGATCCAGCTGCTCATGCGTCCGCCTCCCGCAGCCACAGCCGCACCGTATAGCGGCCGTTTTGCTTTTGCGCCGCGACCGCCCCGCGCCACCGCACGGCAAGCCGTTCCAGCAGCAGCCGGTTTTCGTTTTCCGTGTCCTCCGCGTCGTCCAGGGGGCACGCGCTCGACGCCGACAGCTTCAGTCCGTCGGCCTCCGGCGCCGCCGCCAAACGGATCTCCCGGTCGTCCGTTTGCAGGCATCTCGCCGCCGCGCCGTTCAGCAGCCCGCCGAGCGCGGATAGAAGATCGCCGTCCTTGATCCTAAGCCTTGCCGGGATGTGCAGCGACATGACAAGCTCGATCCCGCTGTGCCTGAACTCCTCGGCCTTCTCGAACAGGTACAGCGCCGCGACCGGGTGCTCGCAATACGGCTGCAGCGCCGTCACGCCCGAAGCCTCGTCGAGTGTTTTCATATAGGCCGCCGCCTCCGCGATACGCCCCTCGCTCAGCAGGATTTTCAGCGTATAGACATGGTTGTTCATATCATGGCGCAGCTGCCGCAGCCGTTCATAATACGCCGCCTCCTGCCGATAGTAAGCCGTCTGCGTGTCCACCTGCCTTTGCAGCGCCGCATACCGCGTTTTCAGCGCCGCGTTCTGCGCCACGGACAGCATCGCCTGTCCGAGCCCGATATCCGAGAGGATCGAGAACCCGACGGCAAAGAACAGATAGACAAGCTGCTTTCCGCTGCCCGGCCCGACCGGGATCGTCCGGTCGATCAGCAAATATTCCGTCAGCGGAAAGATGATGAACGTCAGCCAGATCAGCCGTTCGCGCCTGCGGATGCCGCGCGCCAGCAGCACGCGGGCAAGGATCACGACCGCGCACAGCATGACAAAGTTCATATACAGCAGCACAAGCCACGCCGAAAGCAGCGCGGCAAGCGGCAGCGCGGCAAGCGCCGCCATCGTCATATCGCCGGGCAGGGACTGCACCGTTTGCATGCCGGAGAGCACGCCGCCGAGCGTCGTCGCCAGCGTGACCGCAAGCCTTTGCCACACCGGGCCGGTAAAGACAAACAAGGCAAGCAGCACGGCGTGCGTGACGCCGATCACGACGCAAAGCGCCGGCAACTGCGGAAGAAGGGCGTAGACAAGTATGCACAGAAGCGGCCCCGCGACAAGCCATAGCGCCGCGGCCGGAACCGGCAAGGCGCGCTCAAAGGTCTGCCGCAGCGCGATATATTGGATTGCGGCGTGCAGCAGCGCCGTGATGAACACGCAAAGGACAACCTTCACCATGCGCTTCCCTCCTTTCCCTTGCGGATTCGACATAAAAAAGTGCGGATTCGACAACCTCTCTTGCAGCGGAGCCGTCTATAAAAGTATACTTTTTAGGATGATTATAGCACAGCGATGCTCGATTCGCAATCCGAAATGTCCTGTTTTTGCGAATCGCTGAAAGGAGTTTAGTGCATGGATACCGCTCTGACTGTCACGATGGAGGAAGCGTTGACCCTCGCCCGGATCGTCAACCTCGCGCAATTGGAGGGGCGCTGCCTCGATCCCGTCCTCGACGGCTTTTTGGAAAAGGTGGAGCAAAAGCTCGACGAGCTCGAAAACGCGTAAGCCCCGCCCGCCGCGCCGCTTTTAGCGCTGTTCATAATATTACCAAAATTGTTATGTTGTTTTTAATATATTGAAAGGAACAATACTTCCGTATGAAAAACGCACCCCGCGGGGTGTGTTTTATAGTTGCTGTCGATTTACCGGTCCGCCTTGATCGGCCCGTCGTACTGATAGGTCTGCATCAGCTCGAGCTTGAACAGGTTCGCCTTGTGCTTTTTGTCGATCAACGCCTTGGTCTCGGGATCGTCGATCTCGCCGGTGCGGATATAGCGGTCGAGCACGGCGTAGGTGAAGCCGAGGTTG
>JAFUDD010000241.1 GCA_017459315.1 Clostridia bacterium
AGATGCGGCACCTTCTCGACGACCGACAAAACCTCATCGGCCAGCTCGCAGGTTTCGGCAAACGTATAGTCCTCCGGCGGGTTGACGGTGACGGAAATCTGCGTGCCGCCGCTTTCGGGGAAGTAGATAAAGCCCTGCCGCAGCGACAGATACGCGCTTCCGGCCAGCAGCAGCACCGCCAGCAGCAGCGACAGCGCGCGATGTCCCACGGCAAAGCGGACGGCCTTTTCGAGCGCGCCGACGAGCGCCTTTGCGGTCTTGCCCATCGGCTTGACCTCGCGGCGCAGCAAGCCCTGCGCCATCGCGGGGATCACGGTGAGCGCCACAATCAGCGATGCAAGCAGCGAATACGCAATCGTCAGGATCATGTCCATGAAGATTTCCCGCGTCATGCCCTGTACGAACAGGATCGGCAGGAACACGCAGATCGTCGTGAGCGTAGACGCGGTGATCGCGCCCATGACCTCCTTTGCGCCCTGCGTGGCGGCTTCCTTGGGCGGGACGCCCTCGGCGCGGAGACGGTAGATATTTTCAATGACGACGATGGAGTTATCGACAAGCATGCCGATGCCGATGGCCAGACCCGCCATCGAGATAATGTTCATCGTAACGCCGGAGAAATACATCAGCACGAGCGCGAACAGCACGGACACCGGGATCGAAATGCCGACCGCCAGCGTCGGGCGGATATCGCGTAAAAACAGGAACAGAATCAGAATCGCAAGCGCGCCGCCGAGCAGCAAGCTTTCGTCGACCGACGACATTGGCATGTGGATATAATCGCCCTGATCCATCAGCGCAACGAACTTGAGCCCCGGATACTCGGCCTCGAGCTCGGCAAACTTGGCCGTGATATTGTCCGCCACGGTCGCGGTCGCATAGGACGCCTGCCGGGTAAACGAGAGCAGCACGCCGTTTTCGCCGTTGATGCGGGCATAGGTCGTTTCGCTGTTGTCGATCACGCGGATATCGGCTACGTCCTTGAGCCGCACCACGTCGATCTCGTCGAGACCGAGCGAGATCAACGCCATGTTTTCAAGCGCCTCGACGCCTCGCACCTTGTCGCCGACGTTGACGACGCGATTCAGGTCTTTATCCGCGACATAGCCTGCGGGCATTTCAAAGTTCTGCGCCTGAATCAGCTGCGCCAAAAGCTCCTTGGTTAAGATGCCGTGCAGGTTGGCGGCGTTCTTCGCCTGTTCAAGCTGATCGAGCGCCATTTCCTCGGCCTCGTCCAGCTGCTTTTCGCCGTCGTCCAGCTCGATCGCGCCGGCTTCCATTTTTTCCTTGCCCTCGTCGATCTGCGACTGCGCGTCGTTCATCTTCGAATTGGCGGACCAGCGCTGATTGTTCAGCGCATCATACCCGGCTTCGATCTGCGCAAGCCCGTCCTCGGCCTTCTGCAGATTTTCCTCGATCAGCTTCATGGCCTCGTCGAGCTGTCCGAGCTGCTCGATGGCGCCGGGCAGCTGCTCGCGCGTGAGGCCGCGCTCCGCAAGCTGACTGTCGATCTCTGCAAGCCCCTGCTCCACAATGGCAAGCTGCGCCCGCGGTGTGGCAAGCGCCTGTTCCCGCTCCTCGTCGGTCAGTTCCTCGTTGCCCTCGATCTCCGTAATGGATTCGTTCAGGACGAGCTGACTTCGCTCCAAAAGATTGACCGACTGCTGCAGCGCGTTCAACAGCAGCGCCGAAGCGCCGGCTTCTTCCAGCTGCGCCGCAAGCGCGTCGCGCTGCTCGGTCAGCGTGGCAATAGCGCTCTTTAGCTGCTCGGCGTTTTTGTCGAGCTCGCTCTTTGCCTGTCCGTACGCCCAGCTGGCCTGCCGGCGGCCCTTGTCCAGCTCTTCCTGTCCGTTCTCCAATTCGGTTCGCGCGGTTTCAAGTTCCTCGCGTCCCTCCGCGATCTTCTTGCGCGCCTCTTCGAGTTCATTGAACCCCTCCTGCGCCTTTTCGTCGATGGAGCCGTACAGGATCCGGTTCAGCTCGTCGATCTTTTCGGTATTGAGCTCGATCTCGATTTCTTCCGTGATGATGCCGGTCTTGCCGACCGAGGCGACGCCGTTGGTGCCCTCCAGCTTCGGGGCGAGCGTGTCGGAAACGAAGCTCGACAGCGTGATCGGGTCCATGTCCCGATAGGATACGGCGGCCACGACCGTGGGGATCAAGTCGGTGGACAGCTCTAAAATCGTCGGCGTTCCGACCGTGTCCGGCCATTCGCCCTTGAGCTGTGTCACGACCTGCTCGATATCGAGCATTGCGCGGTCGATGTTCGCGCCGTCGTCGAACGTGAGAAAGACCGTCGAATAGTTTTCCGAGCTTGTCGAGCTGATCTCGCTGAGATCGTCGAGCGCGGCAAGGTTCTGTTCAAGCGGCTTGGTGACCGTCTGCTCGACCTCCTCCGGCGCCGCGCCGATATATGTGGTGAACAGCACGATGTACGGGAAGCTCATTTCGGGCAGCAGGTCCGGCGTCATGCGCGTGACGGAGACCGTGCCAAGCACGATCACAAGGATGACCGCCACCAGAACGGTGAACGGTTTTTTGACGCTGTATTTGGAAATCATGGATTCTCCGAGCCGCAATACGGCAATTTATAAATATGATAGAATCAGTATACCATAAAACATCCCCGTCTGTTGTGACGGGGATGTGAAAATATGCTTGTTTTACACGTTTTTTTCGAGCAATACCATCTCGGCGAAGCCCTCCATGCCGTCACGGTCGGACGGTGTGACGGACGGGATATCGAGCCGTGCCATCAGCGCGCGCAGGATCGTGCCGCCCTGCAGGATCACGCTGTGCCGCTTATGCAGAAGCGGATGCTCCTTTCGCTTCTCGCCCATGGCGTAGAGTGTTTCGAGCAGCGTTTCCAGAATGGCCGGCGTGATCGACGCGTTTTTCAGCGCCGCGCCGTCGTAGCGCGTTTGGCCGAGCAGCAGCGCGCCGAGCGTGGTGATCGTGCCGCCGACGCCGGTGACCGGCAGTTCAACCGGGTTTTTCGCGGGCAGATACAGGTCGAGCCACGGTTCCAAAAACGCAAGCAGCTGCCGGGGCGTGCCCTCCGGCATCCGGTCGGCAAAGCGGACACAGCCGATCGGCGCGGAAAGCGCGTTCGCCGCGGTGCAAAGCTGAAAGCTGCCGCCGCCGATATCGAGCAGGGTGCCTTCCCCACCCGCCGCGCCGCGATACGCCATCGCGGCTTCCTCCTTGCCCGAAAGTATCGTCACCTGGAACCCGCCGAGCAGCGATAAAAATGCGTCGCGGTTGCTCGCCTCCCGAAGCGCGCTCGTCGCATAGGCATACACCGGGATCTCGCTTTTTTTCGCCCGGTCCGCAAAGGCCAGCACCGCTTCGGCGGTGCGGCGCATCGGTTCCGGCTGCAGCGCGCGATCCGCAGCCTGTCCTTCGGCAAGGCGCGTGGTGCAAAGGGTCTTGCCGAGCGAGGTGACGGCGGCGCCGTCCGTCACGGCCTCCATATAGCGGACGGAATTGCTGCCGATGTCGATCACGGCGATCCGGTTCATTCGTTCCCTCCGTTGAAGTTCCGATCCTCGATCAGCGTATCTTCTTTATAGTGCCAGCCGTATTTGGCAAGCCCCTGCTGAATCTTGTATTCATCGGTGCGCATATAATCGAGGTTGCGGCGTTCCTGTTCGTATTCGTATTTGATCTCCTGCAGCTGCTGCTGCTTATCAGCCAGCTCCTCCTGCGCGTTGTGGATGCGGATGCGCTGCGGAATGATCATCATGGCAAGCGCAGCCAAGCACACCAGCACCAGAATCAACAAATACGTCGGCTTCAGGTGGATGGTGCGGATCTGTGTGCGCTTTTGTCCATTCGTTTCCATGCCATACAGTATAGCAGAAAACGCGCTGCTTGGGAACCTCCCAATTATGGTTTTTTTGCAAGTTTTCGGAAAAACAGCGGATAAAACGCCCACGCCGTCACGGCCGTTCCGGCGGCGTAGCTGAGTACGTAAAACAGCCGCATGTCGCCGTTCGACGCAAGCAGCGTTCCCAAAAGCAGCAAGCCCGCTCCCGCAAGGACGATCCCGATATCCGCCGCCGTCCCCGCCGCCGTGCCGTATCGCGCCCGCAGCAGCGTCGCAAGGTCGAACAAAATCCCGGTCGGAATGCCGAGCACGAACAGCAGCGCGGCCTCATAGCCCTGTGCGAATACATCGATCATTTGCGGTTGAACAGACGGAAACGCCTCTGCGGCGGCTGTTCGTATTCAAGCGAAAGGATTTCGCCCTCCAAAAGCACCTGTCCGCTGTCCGGATCGAGCTTGCCGAGCTTCATGCCCCTGCCCCAGATCGTCAGCGTGCCTTCCTCGGTCAACAGCGTCGTTTCCTCCTCGTGAAAGTCCTCGATCTCCGTCACGCCCGTGAGCTTCACGCGGCGCCGATCCTCGATCATAATGCTGTGCGGCCCGCCTGCATACGGGGCTGCTTCCTGTCTCTTTTCCATGTCTGCGCCCTCCTAAAGCATCGTATGCGCAAGGCCCCCGCGAAAATGCGCAAAAGCGCGGATTTCATGACTTGTTTTGTGCTTTGCCTTGACAAAAAATCGTTTTCGGCCTACAATACCAATATCCGATATATCCTATTCCCTTTCGGTATATGCCTTTTATATGTGTGAAAAAGGCCGTCTATCATCCATCCCAATATCGAAATTCCCGTCGGAGGATACTTTGTGGAACAGAATACCTATACGCTTTTGACGCTCCCGCAGCTTCGTTCTCTTGCCAAGGAACGCGGCATTGCTGCCGTAACGACCAAGCGCAAGGATGAGCTGATCAAGCTGCTCCTGTCGCTCGACGAAGGCGACGCATCCGCCGGTGCGCCCAAAAAACGCGGGCGCAAGCCCAAGGCACAGCCGGTCGAGCCCGCGCCGCAAGCGCCGGAGTCCGAAAAGCCTGCGCCGGAGGCCGAGCAGCCGGAAAACGCACCCGAAGCCGCCGCGGAAGCGCCCGCACTTTCGCGCCGCGGTCGCCCCGCACGCACGCCGAAGGAGAATCGCCGCTTGCCGAAGGCCGAGGCCGAGCCGCAGGAGAGCGAGACGATCGCAAAAGCCCCTGTCGAAACGCCCAAGGCAGAAGTCGCTGTGCCGGAAGAAACGGTCGCGCCTGCCCCTATAGAAGCGGCGCAGAGCGAACTCGAACCGGCTACCGAGGCCGCTTCCGCCGAGACACAGCAGAGCGAAGCGCCTGCCGAAAGCGACGAGCGCGACGAAAGCCGCTATGACCGGCGCGGCGGTCGCTATACGCCGTACAACGGGCGGCAGAATTACCGCGAACGCAACGGACAGCGGCGGCCGTACGAGAGAAATGAGAGCCGATATGAGAGCCGTACCGACGCCCGCCGTGACGACGCCGCGCATGAGAGCGTACGTGAATCGAACAAGGCCGCAATCAACGAGCTTTTGCAGGGCGACGATTGCCGCCGCGCCGCGGGCGTATTGGAGATCATGGAGGGCTATGGATTCCTCCGCGTGTCCAACTACTTCTCCGGCCCGAACGACGTGTATGTGTCGATTGCGCAGATTCGCCGCTTCGGTCTGAAGCAGGGCGACTTTGTCGAGGGACGCACGCGTCCGCGCCGGGAGGGCGACAAATACGACGCGCTGCTGTACATCGACCGCGTGAACGACACCGATCCGGAGGAGATCGTTTCGCGCCCGAACTATGAGGATCTGACCCCGATCTTCCCGAACGAGCGGTACACGCTTGAAACGCCGGGCAAGCTGAATGACCTGTCCGTTCGCGTGATCGACCTGATCGCTCCCATCGGCAAAGGGCAGCGTGCGATGATCGTTTCGCAGCCCAAGGCCGGCAAAACGACGCTGCTAAAGCAGATTGCCAACGGTATTTCGGAGAATTATCCCGATTCGCATTTGATCGTGCTGCTGATCGACGAGCGCCCGGAGGAAGTCACCGACATGCGCC
>JAFUDD010000242.1 GCA_017459315.1 Clostridia bacterium
CATCTTACTTGCCCTCCTTCTTCTTGGCTGCAATCGTCGTGTAAGCAAACATGGCAAGCGAGCCGACGGCAAGAACCGCAATCGCGATATTCAAGCCGATCAACGCGGGCTGCCACCAAGGCGTATAGTTCGTGATCGGAACCTCCTTGGCAAGACCGTTGACAAGGTTCGAACGGCTCATGGCGTACAGATAATAGTGCGCCACCTCGCGGAACTTACCCCAGATGAAGCCGTCACGCTCCTTGACGAGAAGGTTGTTGGCCTCCGGTACACGGCCCGGGTCGTTGTTGAACTGGTTCGTGCCCGCACGGAGCGCATCCGCCGTACCCATATAGGAAGCGGAGTCCTTGGAGCTGTCAGTCATGTTGATGCCGAGGAAGCCCCACTCGCCGCGCAGAACGGTCGTCATCGTCTCATAGTCCGACGCTGTCGGGACGCAGCCGATGCGGTTGTACGCCGTCATGGTGCCGAGAGAATGATCCTTCGAAAGACCGCCCTCAAACCCCTTTAGCGGGCCCTGACGATAGGCTTGCTCCGTCATGAACGTTGCAACGCCGTGTCGGTTCGTTTCCTGATCGTTGCCGCAGAAATGCTTGAACATGCCAGCAAGGCCTTTCTTGGCCATGGCCGTTGTCTGCACTTCACCGCAGATGTAGGACATGATCGGATCTTCGGAGTAATACTCGAAATTACGGCCCGAATACGGTGTTCTGTGGAGGTTGCCGCCCGGTCCGTAGATGTGACGGAAGCCGATCCAGAAGCTCTCTTCCCCGAAGAACTCGCCGCGCTTGGTAAGCTCGTCCTTGTTGTACGTGGAGGCGCAGACCATTTCGGCATTGAACAGGACGCCCTGCTGATGACCGTCCGGACCGTCGCCGCCCGCATACGCCGGGAAGTTAATCGACTCGATCGCGTCAAGCGCCATCTTATCGCCGACGATCTGAGCCAGCTCGCCGACCGTCAGCTGATCTATGAAGGTTTCCCACTGCGGATCGTCGAACGCGACATCCTTCATGTCGATGAAGGAGATGCCGTTGTCCTGCTTGTACTTGTATGCCGAAATGTCCGGCGCGTCGGCAGGCTTGGTGTACTGGAAGTTCTCCATGAGATTTTTGATCTCATCGGTCGCTTCGATGTTCTCCACCGCCTCCGGGAACGTGTTCCAGTCCGCACGCGTCATGTACGTGACTGCGCCCGGAATGAAGTAGTTCAGATCGCGGTCCTCAAAGTGGTTATACACCACTTCGCCCGTGTACGGCGATACCGCCCAGGTCTTGTTGTCAAGCGCCGCAAGCGTGTCCTTAACGGCCTTTGCTGCATCGCCCGCAACCTCGTTGCCTTCCGCGTCGAACATGCCGGTGATGCCGCGTGCGGCCAGCACATTGTTCAGCGCGTCGTGCGCATCGTCGCCGATGGCAAAGTAGTAATCGCCCGCGTCAAAGACGTAGCTGCCCTGCTTCGTGGTATCGACGCCGTTTTGCGCATTGCTGTCATACGTGGCAAACAGGTAATCCGAGAAGGTCAGCGTTACGGTGTCGCTTTCGCCCTGCGCAAGTTCCTTCGTCTTGCCGAAATCGACAAGCTGGATCGCGCTCTTTTCGGCCTGTCCCGCTTCCCACGGAAGCTGCACATACAGCTGCACGACATCCTTGCTCTTGCCCGCAAAGCCGCCGTTGTTGGTGACCTTGACTTCGGCTGTGACCTGATGCGTGGTCTTGTCCCAGTTCACCGAGACAAGCTCTTGCGTAAAGTCCGCATAGCTCTTGCCGGCGCCGAACGTGTAGACCATTTCGTCGGCATAATTCCATGCGCCGTCCTTAGAGGCGTAGACGCCCTTGGAGGAGTTTGCGTTGTTGATGCCGAGCACCTGATCCTGATAGCGTGTCTCGTAGTACTTATAACCGAGGTAGATGCCTTCGGCGTAGACGAGGTACTTGTTCTTATACAGACCCGTAAGGTTCGTGAACGTGAAGTCGCCCGCGTTCTGCATCGCGGCAGAGGAGAGCGAATCCGTTGCGTAGGTAATGACGTTGCGGCCCGAGGGATCCGCTTCGCCCTTGATGCACTTGGCAACGCCGGTCATGCCGTAAGCGCCGGGATAACCGATCCACAGGCACGCATCCACGCCGTAATCGGCGAGCCAGCCGAGATCCATCGCATAGCCGCTGTTGACGACGACGATGATCTTCTTGAACCCTGCGTCTTTGATGAGGTTCAGCGTGTCGATCTCTTCCTGATGGAGGGAGAGCTCGGGAACGCCGGCGGGACCTTCCTGCCATTCGCCCTGCAGGCCGTGGTTGAGGTCGCCCTCTTCCCCGCCGTACCGGGACATGACATAGATCGCGGCGTCGCTGTACGACGCGAACGAGGACTCGGTGCCGTTGTAGGACGCGGCGGGGATCTCGCCGATCAGACCGGTCTTGGTGCGGGTGCCGCCTGCGGCGACGATGGCGTTATACACGGTCTCGTTGACGGCGACGCCTTCTTCCTTCAGCGCGTCGTAGAGGTTGATGCCGGCATTGGCGGGGCCGCCGGAACCGCCGTGATACACGGGGGTAGCGGCCGCGAAGCCGAACAGGGTGACTTTTGCGGAGGGATCGAGCGGGAGCGCGTTGTTCTCGTTACGGAGAAGCACGCTGCCTTCGATCTGATCGTTGATCAGATAGTCCTTCAATGCCGCGCGCATTTCGTCCTTGGATGCGTAGGACGACTCAAAGTACGTAGTATCATCAGTCGCAGCCTGCACAGGCGGCAGCGTACCGAGGAACAGGTTGACATCGCCTTCACGATGGAAGGCAAGTCCTGCGCCGAAGCTCGTTAAGCAGAGCAACAGCGCAAAAAACGCTGTTAAGCCCCGCCAAAGATTGGATTTTTTCATGCGCTTTATACCCGTTCAGTCAACTTTTTAGTTGGAGAAACCGGTCTTGACGCCGAAGGTGTAGAAGTCGAGAGAAGCGGTCTTTTCGTTGACGGAAAGGGTAACCTCATCAAACGCGTTCTCCGCAAGATACTGCTCAGCGGTCTTGGGTTCGCCTTCGCCGATGACTTCGCCGGTCGTGCCGTCATACTGCTTATCGGCAACCGCCTTGCCCATCTTCTCCGTCCA
>JAFUDD010000243.1 GCA_017459315.1 Clostridia bacterium
AAAAAGGAAGGGAGAGGATGCGCCATGACGAGGGAAGAAAAGCTGCGGCTGTTCGGGGATTTGGTGGAAAGCTGCCATGCGCTGTACCTGTGGGCGTTCGACGGGTCGATGCATCTGCAATGGAGCAGCAGCCCCGCGTTAAACGAGGGGGATCTGCTGCTGAACGAGCGGCAGAAGCAAAAGATTCTTGCGCAGGCGCAGTCCTTTGCGCGGCCGTCGATCATGACCGAGGATCTCGAAATCACGCGGATCATTCTGCCCGCCAAACGGGACGGCGCGCTCGAAAACATCTATGTGCTCGGCCCGTTCTTCGTGGAAGAGCCGTCGTATGATGAAATGGCCGTCTCTCTGTCCAAGGACGGCTTTTCCCGGACGGAGGCGGCGCGGCTTGCCGAATATCTGCGAAGCCTGCCGGTGCTGTCGCTGAGCCGCGTGTTTGAATATGCGATCATGCTGCAGCGTTGCGTGACGGATGAACGGATCGGCGCAAGCGATCTCGCATACACGGAAAGCCGGGTCGTGCGGCCGCATAAGAAGAAGCAGAAAGCGCAGACCGTGGACGTGCACGGCACGTATGCCATGGAGCAGGAAACGCTCCGCATGGTGCGGGAGGGCAATCCGCGTATTCAGGAGCAGATCAGTCGGCTCGCGGTGACGGGCAATATCGGCAAGCTCAGCTCGGGCAGCGCGACGCGGCAGATGAAAAATGCGGTGCTGGTCAATATCGTGCTGTTTTCCCGCGCCGCCATTGAGGGCGGCTTGTCCCCGGAAATTTCGATGATGCTGACCGATCACTATTTTCAAAGCGTCGAAGCCTGCCGTTCGATGGTCGAGCTGCGGGAGATCGCCCTCACGATGCAGAACGACTTTGTCGAGCGTGTGCGGCGTCTCCGGGCGGCGGGCTATTCCAAGCCGATTTCGAACTGCTGCGAATGGATCGCGGCGCATCTCGAAGAAGAATTGACGCTCACGCAGCTGGCGGAATATGTGCGCTATTCGGAATACTACCTGTCCCGCCGTTTCAAGCAGGAGGTCGGGATGAATGTGAAGGAGTACATCCGACAAAAGCGGCTGGAAAGTGCAAAGGCCCTGCTGTCCACCACGGAACAGAGCATTTCGGAAATCGCGTCGCGCCTCCGCTTCTGCTCGCAAAGCTATTTTGCCGAGGCGTTCAAGGCCGCTTACGGCATGACGCCGTCGCAGTTTCGCGGCAGCGGAACGAAGGCATGAAAACCGCCCCGTTCTTTCGAATATTGTCCGATAAACACGGGAGCCGTTTTGTCAAAACCATATACTATAAATCGGCATACCGCAGCGGGGTCATGCCGGTTTCCTTTTGAAAGGTGCGGCAAAAGTAAGCGGGATCGTAATAGCCGCACAGCGAGGCGATTTCCCCGATCGACAGGCGCAGACGACGCCTTTCGGACAAAAGCTGCTTGGCATGCCGGATGCGCACGTCCTTCAGATACTGCACCGGCGTCATGCCGACCGCCGCGACGAACCGGCGCCGCAGGTGATCCTTGCTGTAGCCTGTGGACAGCAGCGCGTCGGTGATCTGAAACTCCGGATCGCTGTAGGACGTCGTGATCGTATGCAGCACGCTGTCGATGATCGGGTCGGACGGCGTGACTGCGGCGCGCTCCTTC
>JAFUDD010000244.1 GCA_017459315.1 Clostridia bacterium
CATGGCTGAAAAGCGCGTGGGAGGATGTGCTGTTATACCAGTTTCACGACTGTCTGCCCGGTTCCGCGATCCCGCCTGTGTATGAGCAGACGCAGGCGCGCTATGCCGAGTTGCATGAGCAGGCCGAGGGGAAGCTGCAGGAAGCCCTTGCTGCGCTGACCAAGCACATGGGCAGGGCCGGTGCGCACGGCACGGTCGTGCTGAATCCGTCGCCGTTTGCGCGAACCGAGCGGATCGGCAGCGGCTTTGCGCCGGTCACGCTGCCGCCGTGCAGCGCGGTGTGGCTCGATGGCGAGATCCCCCAAGCGCGCACAACCGTGTCGGCACAGCAGCCGCCGTACACGCTCGAAAACGAATACCTTTGCGTGACCGTTCATCCGGACGGCACGATCACCGACCTATACGATAAGCGCACGGGCAGACGGCCTTTGGCGAACGATCAACCCGGCAACGTTTTGACGCTCTACCCCGACGAGCTGACGCATTGGGACATCAACAAGGCGTATCTGCATGAACAGGGGCAGCGGGCGATCTGCACGGCCTGCGAACGGTTTTCAACCGAGACCGCCGAGGGCATGCGTCTAACTTATGCGGTCGGCGAGCACTCGACGCTTTGGCAGACGATCACGCTCGAAAAGGGCAGCGCACGGCTTAGATTCGACTGTCATGCGGATTGGCAGGAGGAATACCAAATGCTGCGCGTTTCGTTCCCGACCTCGATCGTCACGGATCACGCAACGTGCGAAATCCAGTTCGGCCACCTCGACCGTCCGACGCATCACAATACGTCGTGGGACGAGGCGAAGTTTGAGGTCTGCGCGCAGCGCTGGGTCGATATGACCGACGCGGCGGGCGGCGCGGCGCTGCTGGCGGACTGCAAATACGGCTATAAGGTGTGGGACAACGTGCTCGACCTTTGCCTGCTGCGCAGTCAGAACTGCCCTGCCGAGCACGGCGATATCGGCGAACATGCGTTCACCTATGCGCTACTGCCGCACGGCGGCGATGCGTATGACGGCGGCGTGATCGCGGAGGGCTACCGGCTGACCTACCCGCTGCCGCACCTAAGCGCCGTCGGCGCGGGCGGCGAAACGGCGCTGTGTCCGTTCCGGGTCACGGCGGGCACGGCGGTGCTCGAAACCGTCAAAAAGGCCGAGGACAGCGATCAACTCGTCCTGCGGCTCTATGAGGCCAAGGGCGGCGCGACGACCGCGCGGCTTGCACTTGCGGGTTATGCGCCGGCGGCGATCTGCAATCTGTTGGAGGAGCCGACGGGGGAAGCATATACGTGGAAAAACGGCGAGCTGGTTTTGCCGTTCCATCCGTTTGAAATCAAATCCATTCTGGTACAACGAACCTGACCGCTGATGCGGCACGAAAGGAGCTTTATGAAACGTTCCCAAATCAATCAAATCATCCGCGAAACGGAGGCGCTTTTGGAGGCGCAACAGATCCGCCTTGCGCCCTTTTTCAACTGGACGCCCGAGGAGTGGGCCAAGAAGGGTCACGAATGTGACGAGATCCGGGACAACGCCCTCGGCTGGGACGTGACGGACTTCGGCGCGGGCGATTTCGACAATATCGGCCTGACCGCGCTGACGATCCGCAACGGCAACGCCAAGGAGCCGGGCAAGTATCCGAAGCCCTATGCCGAAAAAATCCTGATCGCACGCGAGGGGCAGGTCACACCGCTGCATTTCCATTGGTACAAGATGGAGGACATCATCAACCGCGGCGGCGGGGTGCTGATGATGCAGCTGTATAACGCGACCGAAAACGAGGAGCTCGACCTTGTGAACCCGGTTGAGATCGTGTCCGACGGCGTGAAGCTGACGATCCCCGCAGGCGGGTATCTCGAACTGCAGCCGGGGCAGAGCGTGACCTATACGCAATATCTCTATCACGCGTTCTGGGGCAAAAAGGGCACCGGCGACGTGATCGTGGGCGAGGTTTCGATGTGCAACGACGACAACACCGACAATCGCTTCTACGACGTGCCGGGGCGCTTCCCGGCCATCGACGAGGACGAAGCCCCCTACCGCCTGCTGTGCAACGAGTACCCGAACGCATGAGACCGTGGTTTGACGCGCATGTGCATGTTCTCGGCGGCGGGTCCGATGCGACGGACGAGCTATGGCGGATCGAGACCGGCTACGGCTATACCGATGCTAATCTGCTTTCGGTCGAGGGCATGGACGACGCGGCGCAGAACGCGCTTGCGATCGCGTGGAAGCTGGACGGCGAGCGGGAGGCGGCCGAAACGGACGGCGTTTCGCATCGGTATGCGCTCGGCGGACTGCACCATCGGTATGCGTATGATTACCGAAAAGAGCTCGAAACGCTGTGGGCGCTCGGCTTCGACGGGCTGAAAATGATCGAAAACAAGCCGACCGAGCGGCGGCGGTGGGGGATCGCGCAGAACGATTCCGCGCTCGATCCGCTGTATGCCTATGCGGAGGAAAACGATATCCCGCTGCTGATCCACGTCAACGATCCACGCGAATTTTGGGACGAAAAACGCTGCCCGGCATGGGCACGGGACGCGGGTTACTTTTACGACGGCAGTTTCGTTTCGTTCGAGCAGATCCTTTCGGAATTGCTCGATATGCTGAAAAAGCACCCGCGCCTTCGGGTCTGCTTTGCGCATTTTCTGTTCCTTTCGGACGATGAGCCTGCGCTGCGCGACATTCTGCAAGCATACCCGAACGTGTGTCTCGACGTGACCGCGGGCACCGAAATGTACCCGAACTTTGCGCGCGATCCCGCCGTGTGGCGGCGGTTTTTCGGGGATTTTGCGGATCGCATCCTGTACGGCACCGACAACTGCGCGCCGATGAACGCGGAGGACAAGCGCATTGCGGACGTATTGAACAACCTCGAACGTCGGTTCTTTTTATCGCGCGATCCGATCCCGCTTTGGGAGGATACGGTGGACGGGCTCGGCCTTGCACCGGACGGCGTACAGGCGCTGCTTTACGGCAACGCAAAGCGATTTTTCGGGGTGAAACCGCGCCCGGTGAACCGCGTTATCGCCTGTCGTTACTTAAGGGAACGGCTGTCCGATAAAAGTTTGCAGCTTACCGAGCGGGAGCACGAAATCACGGCAAAAACTCTTGCGAAATGCTTGCAATGAAAGAGCATTTCCGATATAATTTCATCATTAGTATCAGAGGGCGTTAAGGCGTATGCAGAAGAAAATTTCGATCAAGGATATTTCCGAACAGGCCGACGTGTCGATTGCGACGGTGTCGCGTGTGATCAATAAAAACGGCCGCTACTCCAAGGAGACGGAGGAGCGGGTGCTGCGCGTGATCCGGGAAAACAACTATCAGCCGAACCTGATTGCAAA
>JAFUDD010000024.1 GCA_017459315.1 Clostridia bacterium
TATACCCGTTTCCCCACGCCTTGACAAGGCTTCAAACGGCCGCCAAGCCACATTTTCCGGGCATGAACCGATTGACACACCGGACGGCGGTAGAGTACAATATGGGCAGTACAAGCGGCCTTGCGCCGACGGGAGGGTATCATGGAGCAGTTGTTTTCCATCCAAAACGAGCATCTTTGCGTGCAGGCTTGCGCGTTCGGCGCCGAGCTGCGGTCGATCCGCGGGCGAGACGGCACCGAGTATCTTTGGCAGGGCGACCCGCGCTATTGGACGGATCGCGCGCCGAACCTGTTCCCCTATGTCGCGCGGCTTTGGCAAAAGACCTATCGGCTCGACGGTAAAACGTACACGATGGACATTCACGGCTTTGCCCCGTACCGGACGTTTCAGCCCGTGCGCCAAGAGGCGGATCGGCTCGATTTGGAACTGATCTCGGATGCAGAAACGCTGCGGCACTATCCGCGCGCGTTTGCGTTCCGCGTGTGCTATTCGCTATCGGGCAATACGCTGTCCGTCCGCTATGAAATCGAAAACCGCGACGAAAAGCCCCTGTTCTGCGGGCTCGGCGGGCATCCGGGCTTTCGCGTGCCGCTTGCGGACGGCGAGCGGTTTTCCGATTACCGGCTGCGGCTCGACGCGCCCGCGCCGCTTCGCATCGGCTTTACGCCCGACTGCTTCTTGGACGGCACCGAAGCGCCGTTCCCGCTTGAAAACGGCACCGACCTAAGGCTTTCCCACGACCTGTTCGATGACGACGCGATCGTGCTCCGGCAGGCCGGGCACAGTGCGCAGATCGTGGACGGCAGCGGCAAAACGCGCGTCCGGGTGGACTTTGCGGACATGGACTATCTCGGCCTTTGGCACATGCCGCGCACCGACGCACCGTATCTTTGCATCGAGCCGTGGTGCTCGCTCCCGTCCATGCACGCCAAGATCACAGATCTTGCGCAAAAGCCCGATCTGCTCCGCGTGGAACCCGGCAAAACCGTCTGTAAGACGTTTTCCGTCACCGTATCTTAATGCCGACCAAAACCGAAAAACGCTGTCACCGGTCTAAGGCCGTGACAGCGTTTGTTGTTTGCGTTTCTCTTAGGACATCGTGAGGTAAGCGGAAATGAAGTTGTCCAAGTTGCCGTCCATCACGGACTGGATATTGCCGTTTTCCTCGCCCGTCCGGTGATCCTTGACGAGCGTATACGGCTGAAAAACGTAGGAGCGAATCTGACTGCCCCACTCGATCTTCTTCATCTCGCCCTTGATCGACGCCATCTGCTCCTCGCGCTCGCGCTCCTGCAGTTCGAGCAGCTTGCCGCGCAGCATGCGCATCGCCATTTCCTTATTTTGCAGCTGGCTGCGCTCGTTCTGGCATTGCACGACGATGCCGGTCGCCAGGTGCGTGATGCGTATCGCGGAGCTGACCTTGTTGACGTTCTGCCCGCCGGCGCCGCCGGAACGGTAGGTATCCACGCGGATATCGTCCGGCTCGATCTTGATATCGCCGGTGTCGTCGTCAAAGATCGGCGTCACATCGAGCGACGAGAACGACGTATGCCGCCGCGCCGACGCGTCGAACGGCGAAATGCGGACGAGCCGGTGCACGCCCTTTTCGGCCTTCAGATAGCCGTAGGCGTTCTCGCCTTCGACCTCGAACGTGACCGACTTGACGCCGGCGTCGTCGCCCGCGAGCATATCGAGCTCGGTGACCTTCCAGCCCTTGCGCTCGCAATAGCGCGTGTACATGCGGTAGAGCATTTCGGTCCAGTCCTGCGCCTCCGTGCCGCCCGCGCCCGCGTGGAGCGACAGCACCGCGTTGGAATTGTCATACGGGCCCTTGAGCAGCATTTCGAGCCGGAGCGCCGAAATCTTTTCTTCAAAGTCCTTCAACTCGGTTTTCAGCTCGTCGAGCAGGGATTCGTCGTCCTCCTCCTCGGCCATTTCGATCAGCGTCGCAAGGTCCTCGCTCTGCCCGTCCAGTTTGTCGAGCCGATCGAGCTTGCTCTTGATCGACTTGACGCGCGCGCTGACCTTGTTCGCGTTGTCCACGTCGTTCCAGAAATCGACCGCGCCCATCTGTTCTTCCAAGTCCTTGCACTCGCTTTTGAGCGCATCGACGTTCATTTGCTTGTGCGCCAGCTGCAGCGTCTCATTGAGCGCCGAAAGCTGCATCTTATATTCATCCAAAACTACCATATATCTGTTTCTCCCGATCCGTATATTTCCATGTTACCATGCGCCGCCCGCCCGCGCAAGGGGCAAAACGGCGTCGTTTTACGCTTCTTCTGTCGTCGAAAGCTCCGTTTCCTCTTCCCGCGCATGATAGCCGGGCGAAGCGACGATCTCCCGCCAGCGATACGGTGAACAAAGCTCCACGGGCAGCTCCTCGGCGTACGCCGCCGTCGTGTGCCACGCCTGCTGGCACGCCTTGCACAGCACGACCGCGCTGCGGCCTGTCTTGCGGACGACCGTCCAATAGGCCGCGGCGTCCGGCGACTGGCAGATACATTTTCCGACTCGTTCCGTTTTCGTTCCCCGCCTTCCTACAGCTTGGGCAGCAGCGTTTCGATCAGCGCCGCGACCGCGCTCTCGTCATTGGAAACCAGAATGTGATCGGCGGCTGCCTTGATCTCGTCGCTTGCGTTGGACGGGCAGCACGCCACGTCGGCCTGCTGCAAAAGCTCCAGATCGTTCCGATAATCCCCGATCCCGATCAGCGTCCGCCCCTGATAGATCGGCAGACGGCGACATTCGTTCAAGGCGATGCCCTTGTTCATATTTTGGGGCAACAGCTCGATATGCTCGTGATACGGCGGAATATCCGTCATGGCGCGGACGATGGCCACGCGCTCCCCCGCCCCGGTTTCGATGAGATAGCGGCGCAGACGCTCGGTGTCCTCCGGCTCGCCGTAGTGCATCGTTTTGAACAGCGGTTCGCTTTGCACCGCTTCGAGCGGCACAAATTCATGCGGCAGCAGCTGCCGTACCAGCTCCGGCGTTGCGTATTCCTTCGGGGAGACGTAATAGGTCATCTGCTCGCCGTACACCTGCACGTCCATTTTCGGCACGTTTTCCCTCGCCCACAGTAGCACGTCCCACACCGCGTCGTGATCGAGATGCACGGCAAACGGATACGATTCGGTTTCGAGGTCGTACACGCCGGAGCCGTTGAACACGATGCACGGCGCGTTCAGCACGACGCCGGGCAGAAACCGTCTGGCGTTGTGAAAGCTGCGTCCGGTGGCGACGGCAAACAGGCCGCCCGCCTCGGTATACGCGCGGATCGCTTCCCGGTTGCGCTCGCTCACAAGCCCACGCGAATCGAACAGCGTCCCGTCGAGATCGCTGAAGATCGCGGTTTTGCACACGTCCATGGTTGGCCTCCCTTTTTAGACGGTTCAGATCAGCTGATAGACCGAAAGACTGTTTTGATACAGCGCGTTTGCGAGTTCCTCGATATCCTCGCCGCGCACCGACGCCAGCTTTTCCAGCGTGATTTTGATAAACGACGGATCGTTGCGCTTGCCGCGAAACGGCACCGGCGTCATATACGGGCAGTCCGTTTCGATCAGCAGCCGATCCTGCGGGATGTACTGCGCGGACTCGATCGGGCGCACCGCGTTTTTGAACGTCAGCGCCCCGCCGAACGCCATGTATAAGCCGAGGTCGAGACATTCCCGCGCCGTCTCTTTGCTTCCCGAAAAGCAATGCATAATGCCCTTCAGGCCGCTTTTATGGGCGCGCAGGATGTCGAGCATATCGCCGTGTGCTTCGCGGTCGTGCAGGATCACCGGCAGATCCAGTTCCTGCGCCAGCGAAAGCTGCTCGTCAAGCACGCGCTTCTGCACGTCGCGTGGGGAAAAATCGTAGTGGTAATCGAGGCCGATCTCTCCGACCGCGAGCATTTTTTCATGCTGCAGCGCCGCGCGGATATGATCCGCCGTGCCGCCGTTCCATTCGCTTGCCGAATGGGGATGCACGCCCGCGCTGCCGTAAAAGAACGGCACGCGCTGCACGAGCTCCGTCACGCGGTCGATCCCCGCTTCGTCGCAGCACGCCTCCATCACATGCGTGACGCCCTTTTCGAGCAGCGACGCGATCAGCTCGTCCCGATCCGCGTCAAACGCCTCGTCCAAAAGGTGCGCATGGGTGTCGAAAATCTTCATTACCGCACCACAAAGCCCGCTTCGAGCGCCTTTTCGGGTGTCACAAACGCCAGCGCCTTATCCTCGGGGTCGGACGCGCACAGGATCATGCCGTGGCTTTCGACGCCGCAGAGCGTGACCGGCTTGAGGTTGGCAACCAAAACAACGGTCTTTCCCACCATGTCCTCCGGCTTATACCAGTTCTTGATGCCGGACACAACCGTGCGCTCCTCATTGCCGAGTGAAACGGTCAGCTTCAATAGCTTCTTGGAACGCTTGACCTCCTCGCACGCGATGATCTTCGCAAGGCGCAGGTCTAATTTTTCAAAATCGCCGTATTCGATTTCGGGCTTATACGGGGCGAACTTCGGCTCCTCCTTCGGGGCCGCCGCCGCGCGCTGTGCTTCCTCGATCGCTTCGATCTTCGGCTGCAGCACCTTCGGGTCGATACGCGCAAACAGGATTTCCGGCTTGTCCGTCACCTTGGTGCCGGATTCGTACAGCCCGAACGCGTTCAGTTTGTCCAAGGCCCGCGGCGCGGTGTTGAGCTGCTCCAGCACCTTATCCGCCGTCGTCGGCAGGAACGAGCGCAGAAGGCTTGCGCCGATGGCGATGCTTTCGACAAGGTTATAGAGGACTTCCGAGAGGCGATCCGCCTTTTCGGGGTCCTTTGCCAGCGCCCACGGCGCAGTTTCGTCGATGTATTTATTGCAGCGGCGGAACAGGCCGAACACCTCGGTCAGCGCGTCCGCTACGCGCAGCTCATCCATGTCGGCGTTGACCTTGGCGGCACAGCCGGTCGCCACGGCCTTTAATTCGTCGTCCACCGGCTCGGTGACGCCGGTCTTTTTGACTTCGCCGCCGAAGTATTTATTCGACATAGCGACCGTGCGGTTCACAAGGTTGCCGAGCGTGTTCGCAAGGTCGGCGTTCAGCCGCTCGATCAGCAGATCCCACGTGATCACGCCGTCGTTTTCAAACGGCATCTCATGCAGCACAAAATAGCGCACCGCGTCCACGCCGAACAGGTCGCAAAGATCGTCGGCATACAGCACGTTGCCCTTGGACTTGGACATCTTGCCGCCGCCCTGCAAAAGCCACGGATGGCCGAATACCTGCTTCGGCAGCGGAAGGTCGAGCGCCATCAAAAAGATCGGCCAGTAGATCGTATGGAAGCGGATGATATCCTTGCCGATCAGATGCAGGTCGGCAGGCCAAAGCGTCTTGAACTGCTCGGTCGAATTGCCGTCGCAGTCATAGCCGATGCCGGTGATGTAGTTGGTCAGCGCGTCCAGCCATACATAGACCACATGGCGCTCATCGAAATCCACCGGGATGCCCCACTTGAACGAGGA
>JAFUDD010000245.1 GCA_017459315.1 Clostridia bacterium
CATGGGCGCAGGACGGTGTGACCGCCCCGCCGTGGGATTATGAGTTTATGCGGCTGTGCATCGACGAGCAGGGCGTTTACGCGCTGTACTGGTACGCGCCGCTGCAGGAAAAAGAAACCGTGCTGCCCGCGGCGGCGCTGCTGCCGTTTGAGAAGATCATGGAGATTTTCCGCAAGCATGTCTGGATCAAGGAAAAGCCGTGGCTGATCCTCGACGAATCCATTGTGGTCGAGAGCGATTATCCGTCCGATATGCTTGTCCATATAGACCGCATCACGCTGTCGCTGCAGCGCGTGATGGAGCCGAACACATTCGACACGGCGCTGCTCGTTCCGGTCTGGAACTTTTGGGGCTCGGAGATCACGACGCGCACCGATCTAAAAACGCGCCAAACGACCGAAGAACCCGGCAGTACGTCGCCGTGGCCGCCGACGCCGATCCTCTCGATCAATGCCATCGACGGCAGCGTGATTGACTTAATGAAGGGCTATTAAAACGGAGGTGCTCCCATGAAAAAAATCATAATATGCCTGCTTCTCTCCCTGTTCCTTTTGGCCTGCGTCCCTACGCCGGAGCAGGAATTTATTGTCAACAAAGGCGAGGAAAAGGACTGGCAGCGGCCCGTGGAGGTCGTGACGGTGCCGGGCGGGACGCAAGGCGCAGGCGGCGTGCCGCAGAACGAGAACGAATTTGTCCCGAATCAGCCGACGGATACCGAAACACCGACCGAAAGCGCGCTGTATGAAACGCTCGGCGCGCCGCAATATTGGGCGCTCGATATCGAGGTCAACGGCGTACGCGTGGCAGCCGAGGACGCGCCGGTGATCCTGCCGATGGCAAGCCGCGCTCCGGCGGCGGAGGCGAAGACCGCGACGTTTACCGAGGATATGCTAAACCGCGTGGCGGCAGCCATGTTCGGCAAGCAGCCGATCGCGTGGTATGACGCGGGCACAACGACCAAGGAGCAGCTTGCCGAACGCATCCGCTATTGGCAAGATCTGCTGCCGACGGCCGAGGACGAATCGCACAGCGAATACTGGGCGCAATGCCTTAAAGAATGCACCGAGGCCTACGACCGTGCACCGAGTGAAAAGGATTTAAGCCCCATCCCCCTCGTCCCCGGCACATACACCGAGGACTGGGGCAAGCCGCACGAAAGAAACGGCCTTATCGCGCGGGCGGAGATCGGCGGCACGGAATGGATCCTGACGCTCGATCAAAACTACGGCAACGAACGGCTGACGCTTGCGCCTGCCGCGCATCCCAAGCGCAATGACATTCTTGCCGAAACGAGCTACGGCGGGCATCCGATTCTCGACGAGCCGTGGGGCGTGGCGTTAACGAAGGACGGCGCGATAGGCGAGGGCAACGCCATCGTGCAGGCCATCGACGAAAACTATGTGCTGTGCTTCTGCGGCCCTGCGGCGGCGCGGTTTGCCGACGAACAGGGCATCCCGCGGCTTTGGGGCTGGGGGCTTGTGTACATGCGGCAAATTAACGGTTTCCCCTCGGCCTATGCTTCGCGCGAGATCGGGGATCGCATGGACGACGACGACACCGACATTCCGACCTACGAACGGCTGTTCCTTGTGCTCGACGATGAAGGCCCCGCCTATCTCGAATGGCAGACGCCAATGGAGATCACGCGCATCCTCGGCGCCGATCAAAGTCTGCTGTCCTTTGACGAAGCCTTCGCCCAAGCGAAAAACATGCTTGTCGCGCATTGGAAGTATGAGCTTGACCGCGATCCCGGCAGCTTCGTGAAGATCGACAAGGTGAAGCTCGGCCTATGCCGCATCGCCAAAAAGGGCGGCGGTTTCTACTTTGTCCCGGCGTATTTCTACTATCTCGATATCGTCGATACCGAAGCATATCGCCAAAAGACGGACAGCGGCTGGGAGAACTTCTACCGCAACGAGCGCGCCCGGCTCGAACGGAACAACGGCGTGGTGGACAGCGACGCGCTCGGGTATTTCCGGGAATACAACGTCGTCGTGATCAACGCGCTCGACGGCACCGTGATCGATCTGGGCAAGGGGTATTGATCGTGCTCTGCAAACAATTACAAAATCGAGACAGAATCGAGACCGTTTCGTGACAACTTTTTCTTTCGGGTATGCTACAATCAAGCCGAGAACCCAAAGGGAGGTCCAAGCTGTGAAACGAATCATTCTCTTGCTGCTTTCGGCGGTCATGCTGCTTGCCTGCGTGCCGACGCCGGAAACGGAATACATTGTGAACAAGGCTGACAATACGTTCGAAAAGGCGCTTGCGGCTACGCCGCTGCCCGTGGTGACGGCGGCTGTGCAAAGCACCGAAGCGAGCGCCGTTCCCGTTGGCGAAGCCGCGCCGAGCGCGCCCGCCGCTTTGGAGGCGTCCGTGCCGACGCCTGTGCCGTTTCCGTCGCATTGGAACGACAGCTTTACGGCGGGCAAGATCGACGTAATCGCGGACGCGGACGTGACCGTGCCGATAAGCGGCGTGTATCCGGTCTATCGAACGCGCGAGCGGGAGCTTTCCCACGCGGACGCGGAAGGGATGCTTTCCGCGCTGCTGCCCATGCCGACCGCGATCCTATCCGGCGCGCAGACGAAGGCCGACGTATCGGCCATGCTGCAGGCGTATTTGGACGAAGTGGAACGGTGGGCGCAATGGGATGCGGCAGGCCGCCCCGCGGACGCGCAGCCGGACGGAGAGGAGCCGACCGAGGAGATGCAGCAGGCGGCCATGGCGGAGTTTTCCCGGATGCTGGCCGAAGCGCCGGAAACGGATACCGAAGCGCCTGCCTCGGATTACGGCGCGGCGTCCGGCTTCACGGTCTACCGGCTTCCGGACGGCACGGTGATGGACGTGAGCTTCCGCCCCGACGCCCTGATGTTTGCCCGCCACGAAACGCAGCTGTATACCGAATGGGAATATGAACGAGACGTGCAGCATCCGGACAATCCGGAGGCGAAATACACCGCCTATTGGCAGGAGGTGACGCTGTCCGAAGCAGCGGCAAGGGCAACGCTTTCGGACGCGCTCACGGCGGTTGGGCTTTCGGATTTCACGGTTTTGGCAGCGGAAAAGGCGAACCGCTTTACCGCAGACAATCGCACCGTGACGGACGCGGGCTGGCTGTTCACGCTCGCCCGCGAATACGGCTATCCGCACACGTTCCGCGCCGGTGCGGATGTGCGCCTGCAATACAGCGACATGGATGACCTTCTCGAATCCGCGCCGATCCATGCGGAAACGCTTGAAATCTTTGTGACGGAAAGCGGCGTTCGGTCCTTTGCCTACCACTACCCGCGCACGGTGATCGAAACGGTCAACGCCAACGTTGCGCTGCTGCCGTTCGACGAAATCCGCGCCCGCGCCGAAAACGCCCTGACCTACGGCTTATCCTACTATCCCGACGGCGTGGCGGCCTCCTTCACGGTCTACGCCGCCGTCCTCACAAGCTATACGCTCCGCATCCGCAACGATACGGACTATTACGAAATGCCGTGCTGGCTGTTCCTGTTCGACCACACGCTGCCTTCGGGCAACTACCGTGCCATTTCGGACGTACGCGCCGTACACGTCCGCGCGCTCGTGATCAACGCCGTGGACGGCAGTATCGTCAACCCGCACGTGGGCTATTGATCGTATCGCCGAATACATTCATCAACAAAATAAACTGCAGATAGAGTACCAGAACGGCGTTCGTCTCGGTGCCGCGCATCGTGTAGTCGTGAATATCCTGATATTTGATCTTTGACGCCGTCTTTTGCATGGAGTCAATGCAAATCGCTCGAAGCGTCATATCCTTTGTGACCGGATCGTCAAATGCCCACGCCGCGCTTCGTCCGTCCGAAAACCAGCCGAGCAGCTCCCGCCCCGCAGCGTCGAGCGCCGGCGCTTCGATACAGCCGCCCTTCTCCACGGTCTCGGCGGTAAGCTCCGTCCCGTCCGGGCGCAAAAAACGCACCGTCACCGTCTCCGGGGCGAGCGTCGGCGCATCGGTCGGACCGGAGGTCGCTTTCTCGCTTTCATGATGGATAGGCAAATGCGGAGAGAAGCGCATGATTCTCTCCGCATTGTTTTAGATGAATTGTTTACGGATTTGCAGTTTCCGCCTCTGGCACTTCGCCCGGCAGCGGCTTCGCCATCAGGTACAGCGTCGCGGGCGTATCGCCTGACAGCGTCAGGCGCAAAAAGCCGTCCTGCAAAAGCTCCAGCGTGACCGCACCCTTGTCGGACGTAAAGGTCAGCTTGCCGCTCTCGATTGCGCCGTCATACTGGGCAAGGCCGAACATCGAGCCGTTTACGGCGAGCTTCGTGCCTTCGATGTACAGCTCCGTGTCCTCGCCGATCGCGTCCGACAGGATCGTTCCGTCGCCCACGGCGGTAAAGTGCGAGACCCACCAGCCGTCAAAGATGCCTTCCTTGGCGTCCGCGATCGGTTCCGCGGGGACGTAGACCGTCGGCTGCTCGCGCGTGAAGAGCAGATCGAGCGAATCCATGCGGATCACATCGCCGATCGGCAGCAGCGGGTTTTCTTCGTCGCCGTCCATCACCAGCGCGCCGTCCTTTTCTTCCCACTTGCCGGTCATCGCTTCGCCGCCTGCCACCGACAGCGCATACGCGCCGTCCTCCGAAAGCGTCAGCGTGACCGTCATTCCCGCAACGTCCGCATACCATTCGCCCACGCAGCGCTCCGTCAGCGTCTTAAATTCATCGGGCAGCGGCTCATACTCCGGCTCCTCGGGTGCGGGCGGGCGCGTCGGCTCCGGTTCGGTCGGTTCCGCGTCCGTATCGGCAGGGACTTGATCGCCCTGCGGCGCGGGGGTCGCGGCGTCTTTCTGCGGCGCGGGGGTCGCGGCGTCGCTTTGCGGAGTCTGTGCCGAAGCGTTCTCCGGCGTCTTGCAGGCAACGGCAAACAGCAGCATTGCCGCCAGCAGAATCAAAAACCATTTTTTCATCGTCTTTCTCCTTTCCGATTATCCTAAAGCGTGTGTACCGCCTCAATACCATGTGACAAGCGGCGTCTTGCATTCCTGTCCGAGCGCGTCCCGGACGAACAAATAATACTGTGCCGCTTCGACGTCATACGATTGCGTGTCGTAGTGCCAGAATTCGGCGTACTTCGGCAAAGTAAACGTCAGCAGCTTCATGCGGTCCTCAAAGAGCACTTCCGTTTGCCGAACCATGTTGGCGGCATACGGCATAGCATCGTCCCCGAACGTGTGGCAGATATAGACCTCATACGGTCCTGCGCCGCCGGTGAACGAGAACTGGAACACCCAGTCCGCGTCGCCCGAATGCCGCGCTGGCCTTGCCGAAACACATTCGAGCTTATCGATCGCCGTCACGTACTCGCTCCATGTGTATTCGTCGTTCTCAAGATTGACGACCTTGCATTGATACATGCCCGGTCTGTATGCATCATAGTATTTTGAGATCGTCGTGTATACCGGCTGCCAGATCCCGCCTTCCCATGCGCGCCAGTACCATTGATAGGACAACTGGTCGTCCGGGTTTGCGGAAACGGCTTCGCAGTAGAAAGTGGTATCGAAGTATCCGTCCTCATCCCTGACAACGATCCGGCTCGTCGGCTGCTTCACGATCATCGGCGCGCTTCCGACATATTCCACCGGGATCTCCTTGCTCCACACAAAATTCTTCTCCGCATCCCTGACAAGGCAGCGATACCGCCCGATCCGGTCCGCATCATAGTACGATTCCGTGCCGTTGAGCTTGTGCCAGATATAGCGTCCTTCCTTGTAAGACCAATCCCCGAACGACCATTCGTAGGTATACGGCGTTATGCCGTTCTCCGGCGTTACATGAATGCGCGTCTTTCCGTAAGGCACATGAATGCTCTCCGACTCGGTCTGCTCCTTGATCCGGAACGTGGCTTCGCTGACCGTCACCGTTTTGGTCATGACCGAGCGGTTCTTGTTGTCCACCGCCAGGATCGAGCAGGTGCACGGATACCATACCTTGAACGAGGGCGCAACATGGCTGACCTGCTGCGCTTTGCCGTTGCAGTAGAGATAGTAGGTATACGGTGCTTCGCCCTCCCCGAACTCGGCGCTGATCTCCACGTATTGATGCAGAGGCAGTTCGCCGCCGACCGGCTGACGAAGCACTTCGAGATGCTTTTCCGAACGGTAGATGTTTGCTTCGGCGGTCGCGCCGAGCGCGTCCTCGGCGTGAACGGTGTATACACCCGCCTTATATGTGTCGGCACAGTATTCCAAATGCCCGTTGTATTCGGTGCCCTCATAGGTGTCCAGCACGTCCCCGTTGTACGTCCACCACACCTTGTACGGTTCGACGCCGTACCAAAAAGACGCCTTTACGGTCAATTTGTCGCCGTCCCAAACCTCCTGGTTCGGCGTTTGGGAATAGACGGCGAGCGGCTTTGTGGAATAGACCACGCACGCGTCCGAGTGCACCTCGTCCCCGGTCGCGTCGTCCGTGACGATGCACATATAGTCCCCGATCTCGTTCACGGGAATCGACGAGCCGAAGCCGATCTCGTTGTCCTGATTGTCGATCCAGCGGTAGGTGTACTTTCCCATGCCGTCCGCCGCCTCACAGGTGAGCGTGGCCGAACCGGCGGGCTGCAGGTTCGCGTTTTGCGGCTGTTTGGTGATCCGGACTTTATAGCGCACCTCCGCCATTTCCGAGGTCACGCTCTTGTTCGCCGCGTCGGTCACGATGCAGTAGTAGGAATCACCCGCGTTATAGACGGTCAGCATGTCCTCCGTCGAAAGCGGCGTCTCCAGCGCCGCGTCCACCTGCTCCGGCGTCATGCCGAACAGACCGACGAACCATTTCAAAAGGTCGTTGTATTTCTCGTCCTGCCCGACGTCCTGCCCGTGCGAACGCCATTCATAGGTGTACCCGCCTGCGCCGCCGGTCGCCGTCACGTGCATCGTGACACCCTCGTTCTTGCCGCGCGTGATCGTGCCGCCCTGCGGCTGCTCGATGATCGTCAGCGGCGCGCTGTAGGTGACGATGCTCGAAAAGTCCACGCCGTGCAGCCACTCGAAGACGACGGCAAGTCCCTCGACCGCCTCCGTGCGCGTGTGCGAAGCGTCGCGCTTGCAGGTATAGGTTCTCTCGCCCGGCGTGAACCCGTGCGGGACAGCCGTGACCTTGCCCTCGTCCCAGTCGTGCCCGAGCGCGCGGATCGCTTCGGTGCGGGTGTTCTTGCAGCGGGAGCAGGTGTAGGTTTTCACGCCGTCCTTTTCACAGGTCGCTGCCCTCGTGACCTTGCCGGAATCCCATTTATGCCCCTTTGCGGGGGACGCTTCGCCGTAGGTCTGTCCGCATACGGTGCATACCCAGACGCGCTTGCCGGATGCGGTGCAGGTTGCGGTGTCGTCCTGAACGACCCAGTTGTGCTGATGAGTCGGGTCGCTCTGCGGCGGGTCGGCAAACGCCGCGCTCGGCAGCAGCGCAAACAGCAGCAGGGCTGCCAGCAGAATCAATAACCATTTTTTCATGCGATGCTCCTTTCAGGTGATGGTTGGTATGCAGATATCCGTTTTCTCACGATTAGTTATCTCTCGGAGTAAAGTCGGTATGCACTGAATTGCCCAACGAATCGGTGACCTCAATGTAATAGCGTGCCACATCATTTGTAAAGAATGGCTCGCCATTTAATGGATATACATAATTTACTAAATCATCTAAATATACAGTCCTTTGTGCTAGTTCATCAAGAGTATTCGCTGTGAAATAAACATATGATACATTTTTGTATTCTATTTTTTCACCAACCCAATTGGGATACTTCATATACACCTTTACGGAATAAGGGCCAACTCCACCTTTAACCGAAATATTAATTGGTGTGAAACCGTAGGGATATTGAGTTTTTTCAATGCTTCCAAACTCAAGCGGCGCTCCGACGAATGCCGCTGTCGTATAGACATACTTGCCTGTCTTGGTATCCGTTACCTTGCAGCGATAGGTGCCCGGTACCGTTGCGTCGAGGTTTTTATATGAGCCGCCTCTGCGGGAAACGTTGCTCCAACTGGGCCTCACGCCGGTGGGAGACATCTCCCAATCGAAGCGCAGTTCCCCGCCGGAGCCGGAAACGGCGTCGCAGGAGGGCCTCAGGGAGCCGCCCTGCTCCAACACACCGCTCTTGGGCTGCTGAGTGATCCAGGGGGTATCGCCGGTGTAGCTGACCAGGATTTCCTTGGAATGGAGCTTTTCGCCGGTGTCGTCCGTAACAAGGCAGGCATAGCGGCCGGGCTGTCTGGCGGGACAGGTGGCCGTTGCGGATGCCTTGGTATACCAAGGCGTGTCCCCTTTATATTGCATCCACTCGTAGGTATAGGGCTCCAAGCCGCCCTCGACTTCCACAAACAGCGACACGGTATCTCCGGGCTTCGCGAGGGACGCCGATTCGGTCTGGTCCTTGATGCGGAACACTTCGTCCTCGAAGGTGACTACATCAGAATCAACAGTGCGTCCTTTGTTATCCACGATGCGGATATAATACTCTCCCGGATACCAGACAGAGAACGAACCCGAAATTTGGGGGGCTGAATACTGAAGATAGTGTTCTCCATTGCGATAGAGCATATAAAGATATGGCAAATCAATCTGCTTTTCCTCGGCTAACACTACGTTAATTGTTGCATAGCTGCCCTTGGGGATCGTTCCGCCCACGGGCTGCTCCACAATGGTGAGCTTGGGCGCGGTGACGTTGACCGAACCGGAGGCCGTCGCGTACATGCTGTCCACGCCGTGAACGGTATATTTGCCCGGGCCGTCCACGTTCGCGCGGGAACGGACGTTGTTCTGCGCATCCCGATCCTCCACGGAGTCGATGGCTTTGCCGTCCTTGTCCCACCAGATCTCATAGTCCTCCACGCCGCCGGCGAAGGAGGCGATCACGGTTGCGTCCGCGTCCGAAGTCAGCTCGAAGTCCCCGGTGATATCCGCAAGGCGGAACGGCGCGGTGGAATAGACCTCGCAGTACTCGGAGGTCGCCGTTTCGCCGGTGACGTTGTCGGTGACGATGCAGTAGTAATACCCCTCTTTCACGGCAGGGTAGGACTGTCCTTCGCCCAGAATCCCTTCGTCGTGGTCGAACCAACGGTAGGTATAGTCGCCGGAGCCGTCGATGGCTTCGCAATAGAATTCGTGGTTGGACTCCTGCAGATTCACGTTGCCCGGCTGCTTGGCAATGCTCACCTTATAGCTGACGATGGCCGTGTCCGAAGAGGCAGTGTTGCCCGCTTCATCGGTGACCTCGCACCAGTAGCGCATGTTGCCGTCTTCTGCTTCAAAGTCCGGCTCGGTCTGTTTTCCGGAGGTATGAAGAAACACCCAGCTCAAAATGTTTTCTACGGACGATTTCCCATTGATTCTGTAATTCCACTCATAGGTATACTCCCCTATGCCGCCGGTCGCTGCCACATGGAGGGTGTGGGTATCGTCCCCATACCGCGTAATGCTGCCGCCCACGGGCTGCTCGGTGATCTCAAGGGGCGGGATGTCATAGTTGGAAAGGTCGAGCAGAGA
>JAFUDD010000246.1 GCA_017459315.1 Clostridia bacterium
AGACTCATATATCGAATTGGGATACATCGCCATACTAAACCCCTTTGAAGCAGCCTAAAAAGAAGGCTGATTAGTAAATAGTGTAATTATTATAGCATGGAAATAGGGATAGTAAATATCAAAAGTATCATGATTCGACAGATTAACTGATAAAATAATATATTTATCACCTTGATGGATTACCTCTGCTCTTCATGCGTCTATAATTATGTTAGAAATTATAGCGAGGAGCAACGGAATAATGACGGAAAAGAAAACACGGAAATCATTGGTGTCTAAAGTTACTCTTATTGTAACAATCATTGGCATTGTAATTACACTTTTTATTGGTGTTTTTCAAGGAGTATTGAGCTGTATTTCAAATCAAAACCAAGAAAGCGAAGCGGCGCCTTACTTTGTTGCCTCCTATGAGAAAGTGACCACAGCTGATAATTTGGATTATGCTTGGTCTCTAAAAAATACTGGCGGAAATATACGCAGTGTTAAGTGTCGCTATGTAGAATATTTGAAGTCTTATTTTGAAGACGAATCGAAAGAGATAACTGATGAGAAATGGATTAAAATAATAATAGAAGATGAATCTATGAAGTATAACAGCAAAACAAAATCAATTCCGATTATTATGAATCTGAACACACTTATGGAAACATTAGAGTTAACTGAACCTATTTTATTGTATAATGCTAACGAATCCCTTTACGGCAAATACCAAGAGAAACAAACGGGAGAGCATTATCCTTCGAGTTATTTGGGATTTGAGTATATACATTGTCTTGTTATTGAATACAAGGATTATAAACATAGAGATAAACAACTTGTTCTTGAGATTCTTCAAGATCCAGAGCTTGAAAACTATGAGATAAAGGAAAGAAATGATCTTCCAAAAGTACCTGAGAATGCGACTTTTTATCTTGGCCGTTCTACTAAATATGATGTTGGTAGTAAGGTTTTTGATCAACATCATATTAAGTATCAAATAGTTGATGGCGAATTTAGTTTTCCTCACTGAAAGGGCATAAACTGAAATAATCCCAAATGGATGTATCTGACATAATAGATATCAATATGATAGTATAAAAAGGCGCGTTTGAGAACGATACAATTCACAATCGCGCCTATGCATTATCTGTATTATTAGACGTTACGCTAAATTGTTTAAAACCCCCTTGACAAAACTCATCTTCTGATACCCTTATCAACAGCCTGTTCCGTTGCAAAGCGAGCAATATCCATTCGGCAAATGTCTTGCCAAAATACGCCGTCTTCTGTATAATATTCGCATGGAATACTTGATTACATCCTATCAAACCGTGATGCCCCTGCTGCTGATGATGGCCGTGGGGCTGCTGCTGCGCGTGACCAAGGTCGCCTCCAAGGACGTGTGGCGCGTCGTCAACCGCATCGTGTACTATGTCGGCCTGCCGTGCCTGATCTTCAACAATCTCATCAAGGAGCGCGGGCAGTCGAGCGACGATTGGCAGGTCATTCTGCTCTCGCTCGTCGGGACGTTCGTGCTGTTTGCGGCGATGTGGATCATCATGCCGTTTTTCGTGAAGGACCCCAAGCGCCGCGGCGCGATCACGCAGGCGTCGGTTCGCAGCAACGATTCGATCTTTTCGCTGACCGTCGCGGCGTCGATGCTCGGCGAGGGACAGTACGGCCTGACGATCGTGACCGCCGCGCTCGTCGCCACCGAGTATAACCTGCTTTCGATCCTCACGCTCGAAATGAACCGCGGCGGCAAGCCGAACCTGCGTTCGTTCTTTAAGAACATCCTGACGAACCCGGTCATTCTGGCAGTCGTGGCGGGGTATCTGTTCCAATGGCTCGGCTTCGATCTGCCGGTCGTGCTCGCCAAGCCGATTCAGCACTTTGCAAACATGGTTCCGCCGGTCGGCTTTTTGATGCTCGGCGGCATTCTCACGTTCGAGTCCGTCAAGGAGAACCGCAAGGCGCTCTCGTTCATCGTCGTGATGAAGCTGATCGTCGTGCCGCTGCTCATGCTTGGGGTCGCCGTCGCAATGGGCTTCAGGGAGCTGCGGCTCTTGACGATCCTGCTGATCTTTGCCGCGCCGACCGCAATGGCAAGCTATCCCCTTGCGACCGCGCTCGATTCCGATGCGGAGCTGGCGGGCGAAGCCGTCGCCGTCACGACCGCGTGCTCTTTGCCCACCGTCTTTCTGTTTTTGACATTCTTCGGAGGTATGCTGTGACCGAACGTTTGTATTTACAAGACAGTATGCTGTTTTCCTGCGACGCGGTCGTGACCGCGTGCGAGCCGTATCAAAACGCCTGCCGTGTCGAGTTGGACCGCTCGGTGTTCTTTCCGAACAAGGGCGGACAGCCCTGCGATACCGGCACGATCGGTGACGCCGTTGTGTCCTCCTGCGACGAGGACGGCGAACGGCTATGGCACCTGTGCGACCGGCCGCTGCCGGTGGGCAAGCGCGTGACTGCCGCTATCGACGGCGAACGCCGCTTCGATATCATGCAGCAGCACACCGGCGAGCATCTGCTCTCTTGGTGCGCATGGACGCTGTTTGGCGCCACCAACGTCGGGTTCCATTGCGCCTTGGATTATGCCACGCTCGACCTCGATAAGCCCGTTACGCATGAGCAGGTGCAGGCAATCGAGCGCCTTGCCAACCGCGAGGCCACCAAGAACGCCGCCGTCACCGCCAAAGAGTATGCGACCGAAGAAGATTTAGCGGCCTCCGGCGTCATGCTGCGCAAGCACAGCGAGGGGCTGATCGCGCCGATCCGCGTCGTCACCATCGAGGGCAGCGACGCCTGCACCTGCTGCGCGCCGCATGTGCACCGCACCGGCGAGATCGGGCAGCTCAAGATCGTCGGCGAGCTGCCGTATAAGGGCGGTATGCGGCTGACATTCCTGTGCGGGATGCGTGCGCTCGCCCATGCCCAAAGGCTGCAGGACGCCGTGGACGCGATTGCGCTGCGGTTTTCGACCGGGCGGGATAACGCCGTCAGCGCCGTCGAAAAGCAGGCGGGCGAGCTGTCCGAAACGAAAAAGGCGTATCGCGGCGTTTGCGCGTCGCTCGACGAGTATGCGGCAAAGGGCCTGATCGCCGAAGCCGAAACCGTTCGCGGCACGCAGCTGATCGTGCGCCTTGCCGATCCGATGGACGCCAAGCGCCTACGCGCGCTTGCGCTTAGGACGCAGGCGAAAAAATCGCTCTCCGTGCTGTTCAGCACGCAGGGCGATACCGTGTAT
>JAFUDD010000247.1 GCA_017459315.1 Clostridia bacterium
CTGATACTGTACGCGCTCGAAGCAGCTCTGCTTTGGCGCAAGGGGCGGTAAGCGCCTTTCCCCAAAACAAAAGACCGGCTCTGCTTTTGCAAAGCCGGTTTTTGCATACCGATACGCTTATTCCTGTTCTTCCTCTTCGGCCTTTTCCGCAAGCGCCTGCTCCTCCTCGCGGATCGGGTCGGGGTTGCGGCGGCGCCACAGGACATAGAGCAGCGTGACGACGGCGGCGCCTGCGGCGGCGGGGGCGACGAAGATCCCCAAAAAGGCGGGCAGCAGCGCCCCGGCGGTGGCGGCGTCGTACTCGATCGCCATGGCGATGACGACGATCAGCGCGATCACAAGCGCGATCCAATAGCCGAGCAGCACGATGCGCTTCTTTTTGAGCAGCGCAAACAGCGCCCATGCCATAAGGCCGCACAGCAGCGCGGGCACAAGGATGCCGAGCGCGTTTTTGCCCGCGCGGGACATGGCGGGAAACCACGCCTCAAACCAGACCGCCAGGCGGTTGGACAGGATAAAATCGACAAACAGCACGCCAAGGCCGAGAAAGAACGCATATAGCAGGCTGAGGCTTTGCAGGCGTCCCTCCTTGGTAAAGCGAAACATCTGTGTCCAAGCGGTTTTTTCGGGCTTTTTGTTCATACGCGATATGGAAAAATCCGGTGCGGGAGGGGTTCGCCCGCACCGGAAGGTCGATTGGGTTACAGGGAAGGCGAGAACTTATTTGAACTCCTCGGCATAGAAGGTCCAGAAGTCCTGCACATCCAGATAGTTGTAGTTGACGAACTCCAGATCGGTCGGGAGCACGTTCAGATCGGCGTAAGAATACTTCGGGTTGAACGCGGAGGCGTCGCGGCTCGCGCGGGTCGGGTAGCTGCCCATACGGTTGACGTAAGCGTCGTAGCCTGCGCCCTGGCCGTCCTCACCGCCGAGGCTGTACAGCGCGAACAGGCGCGCGGCCGCAGGGTTGTCGGTCTTGGTGGAGATCAGCACGAACTTCGCTCTCGCAAAGCCGTTGAACTGGGACAGGGTGGTGACATAGTCCACATGGAGGCCGAGCTCCAGCGCGTCGCCGAGCTTGATGCCGGAGCCGAAGCCGATGGTCGGGTTCTCCGCGGTGGAGGCGTCAACGGTCGTTAAGATCTCGTCGCTGTCGTTCGTGACGGTGTGCTTGCACTGCAGGAAGCGATAGAGCCATTCATAACCGGCATTGTTCGCCTCGACGCCGAGGTCGTCCGGATTGTAGGTGTATTCGATGTCGGTGCCGTACTTTTCCTTGTAGGCGGCTTCGAGCTTGTCGGCGTTCTTGACGAGGTTCGCCAGCATGGACGCCATGTTCAGGTTGGACGCGTCATGCGAAACGATCGTGTACTTGGATTCGCCGTTCTCGTCCATTTCGACGACATCCCACCAGTTGTTGATCGGGCTGCCGTTGGGGTTGACTTCGGTGTTGTAGTACCAGATATCCGCTTCGAGCGTGATCGGCACACCGTAAGGCGTGTATTCGGGGTTCAGATCGGCTTCGATGGACGCCGGATAGTACGCGAGCACATAGCCCTTGGTGTACCATTCCTGATAGATCGCGCCGCTGCCGTCGCTCGTGATAATGATATCGCCGTAGGGATTGCCTTCGGATTCCTGCTTGATCTTCTCGGCAATCGCGTTGGTCTTGAGCTTGGTGCTCTCCGGCACGATTTCCGGATAGGCTTCCTGGAACTTGGCAACGGACTTGGCGGTGGAGCCGGTCTCGGAGTAGACGACGAGCTGATGTCCCTCGGCGACCTCCTTCTTGGCCTCCTCGTAGAGCTCATCCATCGTCATGTTGACATACTTGCTGTCGTCCCGGACGACGAGAGACGCGGCGGGCGCGGCAGGCTCCGGCTCGGTCTTGGTCTCGGTCGCGGCGGGTTCGGTCTTGGTCTCGGTCTTGGTTTCGGTCTTGGTCTCCGTCGCGGCGGGCTTGGTTTCCGTCGCGGCGGGCTTGGTTTCCGTCGTAGTCGCGGACGGCGTGGCGGCGGGGGTGCTTGTGCTGCACGCGACCATGGCCAGCGCCATCAGCAGCGCGAGCGCGGCTGCGAGAAGCTTCTTGGTGTTCATTTCTGTTCCTCCTGTGTTTTGATTTTGTATGGCGATTGAAAATCCGTTTCGGGATTTTAACTCCAGCTCTTGACGATATCCGCGCCGAACACCTTCTTGGCGATCAGATACATCACGGAGATTAGCGCGATCATGACGACCGAGCTGCACGCGGCGAGCTGATAACAGTTCAGACTGGTGTAGGTGAACGTCAGATACGACAGCGTGATATTGCGCTCATTGACGACGAGGGAGATCAGGTCGAATTCCTTCGCAATGCTGATGAACGTGAGGATGAAGCCGGACATAAAGCCGTTCTTGGCAAGCGGGAAGATGATCTTTGCGAACCGGCGGAAGAAGCCCGCGCCGTTGATCGCCGCCGCCTCCTCCAGCTCCGCCGCGATCTGGATCATCGTCGCGGTGCCGCTCTTACTGGCATAGGGGAAATACTTGACCGTAGAGATCAGCAGAATCAGCGTGAACGTGCCGTAGAGCGAGGGGATCAGCCCGCCGAGCTTCGGCTTGATGAACATGGCGACGTACACGGCGGAGAACGCGACGGCCGGGATCAGATACGGGACGAACACAAGCTGGTCGATGGCGTGGCCGTACCATTTGCCTCTGCCGCGGACGCTGATATAGCCGAAGATCTGCCCCATGAACGAGGAGATGATCGCGCCGAGGACGCCGAGCTTCACGGTGTTCCAGATGGCCGAGGTGAACTTGACGTTGCGGAACAGGCCGGGCTCCCAGTTGATCAGCGCGTAGGAATCCTCCTCTTTGCCGATCCAGTTGAACAGCGTGAAGTTATCCGGCGCAAGGCCGTTGAGCGGCGTGACCTGGAGACTTTCGATGACGAGGCTCAGCACCGGGACGATCAGGGCGATGAGCAGGAACAGGCACACGAACAGGAACATCGGGATGCGCCACTTGCCGAGCATCAGATCGACGCTGCGGCCGCCCTTGCCGTTGATCGTGGAATACGATTTGCGCGTGCCGATGACCTGGTTGTTCACGAGGATCAGCGCGGCGGAAATCAGAATCATCAGAATGGAGATCGCATAGCCGACGCCGGGCATACCGCTGGCGATCTGGTCATGCAGACGCGTGGACAGCGTGTGATACTGCACGCGCGTGCCGAGGTACGACGCGACGGAATAGCCGCCGATGGCCTTGCTGAACGTCATGATCGTGGCGGACAGGAACGCGGGCATGACGAGCGGCAGCGTGATCTTCATGACGATGGTTTTCTTGCTCGCGCCCTGGATCAGCGCCATCTCCTC
>JAFUDD010000248.1 GCA_017459315.1 Clostridia bacterium
GCTTACCATCTTGCGGCTTGTCGCCTCGACGGGCGTGCTGCTCACGTTCGTGACCGTTGTGCTGTTTTTAGGCCCGGGTTTCGGCTACGCCGCCATGTACCGCGGCGCGAACCTGTGGTTTCATCTGCTGATCCCGCTGCTGTCGGCGGGCGGCTTTCTGCTGCTGCGCGGGCCGAGGCAGTCCAAAGCGGACACGCTCTGGTCGCTTGCGCCGATCGCGCTGTACGGCGTCTATTACCTCAGCGGCATCATCCTCGGCGGCGTAAAGGGGCACGACTGGTACGGCTTTCTGAACTGGGGCGTCGGGATCGGCCTCGTCATTCTGGCAGGTCTTGTCGGGATCATCTGGGGCAGCGGCGCGCTGTTGCGGCTTGTCTATAACAGACTGCAAAAAGACTGACAAAAAAATCGAACCGCCGCAGGATCGGCGGTTCGTCTTGCTTTTCGGTTTACCCTTTCAGCTTCAGAAATCCCTGCACCGGCGCGATATGTACGACCTCGAATGCGCCGGAGGCTTCGCCGTCGAGCGCCCATTCGAGCGGCTCGGCGCTGCGGACGGTCAGCTCCTTCACCTGCACAAATTCGATCAGCGGGGAGGAATAGTCCTGTTCCAAAAGACCGTGGATGATCTCGTCCAGCTCCAATAGATCCTCCGGCATCCGCACAAGCAGTACCTCCAAAAGCCCGTCCGCCGGGTCCACAAGCCCGTCCGGGAGCTGCAGCGTGCCGCCGATGGAGGTCGCGTTGCAGACCGCGCCGAACACAAAATCGCCCTCAAAGCGGACGCCGTCGGCGCTGACGGACAGCGGGATCGGCTTGATCTGCGAGAGCTCCCACAGCCCGCCCATCAGGTAGGCCGCATGGCCGAGCGTGTTTTTCAGGTTCTGATCGGTATTGTAGGACACGGACGAAAACGCGCCGAACGCCGCGACATAGGTGAAGCAGCGGTTTTCAAACAGGCCGACATCATACGGCACGACCTGCCCGGTCATGATGTTTTCGGCGGCCTGCTCGATATCGACGGACAGCCCGTGCGACACCGCAAAATCGTTCGTGCTGCCGCAGGGGATGTAGCCGACGGGCTTGTTCACGCCCGCCTGCAAAAGTCCGCTGACGGTTTCGTTCAGCGTACCGTCCCCGCCCGCGCAGACGATCAGATCGTATTCCTTTGCATAGCGCGCCGTAAGCGCCGTCGCCTCGCCGCGCGCGGCGGTCACGGCAGTCGTGACAAGGTACCCGCCGTCCATAAACGTGCGGATGACCTGCGCCATATATCTTGCAAACAGCCGCTTGCCCGAAACCGGGTTCACAAGCAGCAGCAGTTTTTTATCCAAAGTCGGCGTTTCCATGGAAATCTCTCCCAGAAGTTTTGTTTATTATATCGCAATCGCGGCACGGCAGCAACCCGGCAAATGGGGAAGATGTGTGAATATTGCGAAGCGCCCCCGCTTGCTTCCTTTCCGTTTCTGTGCTATACTGCCGTAAAGAAACCCGGGCGCATGGCCCCGGACAAAAGGAGATTTTCGGATGAAGCGAATTTGGATCGCGCTGCTTGGCGCGTTGCTCCTGCTCGGCTGCGCCGCCCGCGGGCAGGGCGCCGAGGAAACGATGCTGACGATCACGGATGTGGACGCGGCCGAGGGCGGCGAGGATGTGCGCCCGGTCGTGACTGCCGCGCCGCTGGCTGAACCGCTTGTTTTCGAGTATTATGAGGCTGTCGGCGATCTGGCCTATCCCGAATGGCCGACCGAGGGCGATATGCTTTACGGCGATTTGAAGGGCAGCGGCGTGGAGGAAACGATTTCCTACCGGATGCTCGAGGACGAATGGGCGACGGAAATCACGGTCGGGGAGGACACGATCCGGCTTGAGGAGGGCAGCGACCTGATCCGGGCGCTGCTCCTGGACCTCGATCCCGGCAGCGCGCGGCGCAATCTGCTTGTCGTGATCGACCAGGCTTCCGCGGACTATGTGACCGTCGAGGTGCATTATGAGGACGACGAGCTTGTGATCGGCACGGTCGTCTATGCCGATATGGAATGGCAGGACGGCGTGCTGCAAGGCTATGAGCGCGCCGACATTCTCGGCACGCGCTCCGGGATGCGCCGCTATGCCGGCGAGGACCTGCATCCCGAAAGCGACTGGCTCGACACGGTCTATGTCCCGACGGCCAGGGAGCTTGCCGAAGAACAGACCGACCTTTTAGACACCGGCCTTATTCTTGAAACCGCCCGCGACCTGCCGTGCGAGATCGACGGCAAAGCCGCGACGCTTCCCGCGGGGACGCTGCTCTATCCGCTGCGGTGGACGGCGGATGAATCGACCGTCGAGGTTCGCTCAACGGACGGCACGACGGCCGTGCTCCGGGTAGTCGTAGGGTACTGGGAATACAGCATCGACGGCGTGCCGCAGGCTCAATACTTTACGAATCTGCAGTACGCGGACTGACAACAGAAATCAAAAAGCCGGAAAGGAACGCTTCCCTTCCGGCTTTTTTGATGGCGTTTACGCTTTATTGAACTTTTCCTTCGGCTGGCGGCAGCGGGCGCACTTCCAGTCCTCCGGCAGATCCTCGAACCGCGTCCCGGCGGGAATGCCGTGCTTCGGGTCGCCCACGGCGGGGTCGTAGACGTAGCCGCAGACCGAGCAGACGTACTTGCCGGTCGCTTCCACGGCGGTAAAATCGACCTTGGCGAGGATCGTTTCTGTCGGATGCTCGAGGTCGATCACGCGCTTGGCCTCTAA
>JAFUDD010000249.1 GCA_017459315.1 Clostridia bacterium
TGTTGCGGTGACCATACACGACACAGACGCCTTCCTTACCCGGCTTTGCCGAAGTCGGCAGCCAGCCCGGCGTTTTTTCAAGGGTGCCCGCATCAACATTGGAAGCAACGTTCACTGTCTTTCCAAGGATAGAAAGCGTGAATGCCATACCCTTCAGCACGGTCGGAACCGGCGTCACAGCAGGCGCTGCTGTCGGCATACGCACATATGCCGGTTCGAGTGTCGGCGTTGTCGCAATGATCGGAACGGTACTGGGCAGTGCTGTTTCCATTGCCGATCGGAGATCATCCGGAACGATTGTAACTTCAACAATCGGAACACCGGTAGGAACAGGTGTGCCTTCCGTACTCGGCGGAATCGGTATTGTGACTTCGACCACGGGAATAGCAGAAGAAAACGTCGTAACAGGATTATCCGGTACATCGCCATGATTCATGTGCGTATAAATGCCAATAAACCCTGCTGCTAAAAGCAAAGCAATCACGGTCAAGGTAATCAGAATCGTTTTTTGTTTCTTAGTCATTTCGACTGTCCTCCTTCGTTACGTTGTCGGTCTGCCAAAACAGACCCATTTCCACCGTGCAGTATTCTGGCCGTAGAGCTTACGAATCTGCACGCTGTTATCACCGCCTACGCTGTCGATCAGATATTCGTCATTAATGTAGATGGCAACATGGTGAATATGCAGCCATCGGCGGCATTTACCGGTTCCGCAGCGTCCAATATCCCCGCAGTAGTCCTTTCCTCTGGATGGATCGAAACGCGCAAAGAAGATCAGATCTCCCGCCTGCAGTTGACTGGGATCAGTGAACAGGCATCCCATCTCGCGGCACTTTTTTGCCATACGAACCGAGGATAATCCGTTCATGGAGGTCAGCCCCACATCCGCATACGCAGTACGCGCGAATTTGGAGCAGTCCATGGAAGCATAGCTGCGCCCGATGTATCGCTTGGCTGCCTGTACAATTTGGTAGCCCAGTTCGCTCGGCGGCAGGTCGGGGTTAATATCCAGTCCGAAACCATATTCGCCGCCGTCGCCGATCACATCACCGGTCAGTTTGGCATACAGCGGATAGTATTCAGGTTTCATCATCTCTTTGAGCATCGCATATTGGTTTTCATTGAAATTGTAGAGAGAAGCGGCGTCGCGGTAATCCATACTGGATACGCGGATCGTGATCGTGAGCTTGGTCTTGGTTTCCGTAATCGGGTTGCCTTCCTCATCGATCAGGGGCATACCGTCTTCATTCACGATCGGAATCTCCTCCGTTTCAATCTCGGTGTGGTAGGATGCGCTGTTCATGCGCTGAAAGATGGAGCGCAGAATCTCCACCTTTTCCGGTGTCACGATGAGTACATCGGTCGGCTGATCAGGATCGGTTGTCGTGCTGACAGCATAGATACCGAGCACGTCCGCCCAGTTCATAACGGACCCGCTGGAATCCGTATCTCCTTCATACACCAGTTCCATTTCATCCGGTTTGTATTGACGCTTGTATCGATTGATCCGAGCGTTGATCGAATCCACAAAATCACCATTGATCTCCGAGATCGCAGCGGTCATAGGACGACCCTCGGAGACATCATTAGAGTAGAATACACCAAAGCACAGAGACAAGATCAGTGCTATGACCGCAATCACCGCGATCACGATCACGGATACCCATCCGCCGGCAGCCATGGCTGCAACGAGTTTTTCCAGCGCGGCGATAATTGCCTTTACGGCAGCGGCAAGCGCTTTGCCCGCAGCCTGCGCTGCTTTTGCCGCCGCTTGTGCGGCACGGATCGACGCTTCCTTGGCAACCTGCGCCGCCTTTGCGGAGGCCTGTGCTGTCTTCTGCATGGTCTTTGCTGTTGCCTGCGCCGTCCTTGCCGTCTGCTGCGCTGTTTTGACCGTTTGCTGCGAAGTCTTTAGCGTCCGGTGCGCTTCCTTTACACCGTGCTGCGCGGTCTTAACAGATAGATGCGCTTCTTTCTCTGCTCCCGGTACGAGTCTCTGCTTCGGCGATACTGCCGGACCTCGTTCGCTCGGATTCCGGAAATGCGGTTGTTCACGATCCGGCTCCGGTAATCGTATTTGATCGGCTTTCTGCGTTTGCGAAAATGCCGTTTCTTCTTTTCCTTTACCATACTGTTTCTCTCCGTTGAATGTTGAAATGGAAGAACCCGTCCGATTCTGTCGAACGGGTTCCCTGCCATGGGATAATTCTGCTGTGTCTTTCCGGTGCAGCGGATTATCCGCACCGGATGCAGGAAGCGTAGTTCGCTCCTCCGGAATGCGAGGAAGATCCTCGCCGCGCATTTGCGGTAGATCCGCGGATTGTACCGGCTCCGATTCTGTTGCAGAAGGATTCTGCGCGGCTTGCTCTGCATCGGAAAGGGTCTGCTCCTCGAACGTCTGCGCCTGTTCCGCTGCTGCTTCCTGTTTCTCCTGCTGCGCCTGTTGGAATCTTCGGATCGCCGCCTGCCGGGCGCGCGCCTGCAGATTCTGTGCCGATTGCGTTGTAACCGTAACAACCTTTTCGGAATACTGTTCTGCCTGCTGTTCGGCGTATTCGTTCGGCGACGATCCCTGCTGCTCCCCTGAAAGATTCGTCTGTATCGCTTTCCATTCGGGAGCACCTTTCGGCGCTCCCGCTTTCACGATCTTCGGCTTGTGTGCCTTGCTGTTCGGCGTCTTCGGCGGCAAGCCGGTTGGCTTTTGCTTGGGTTCCATATGTTCCACCCCTTACGCCGCACCCTGCTTATCCGCGTTCGCCTGCCGGTCCGAAGGCTTTGTCGTAATCAACGGATATAAGAGGCTGTCCGTCGGATACCGGTCTACAAACGGCACGATGTTTCCGCCGCATTTCAATAGACCTCTGCCGGATTCGGCATTGGTGACATACGACAGCTGTGCCTGCGAAATGCCCAATAGTGACGCCAGTACCTTTCGCGCCGACGGCGACTGGTTGAGCATAACGATATACTCCGAGTTGGAAAGCATTGTCTGCGCGTTGTGGCTTTGGAGCATGTCCTCAATGTCCTGCGTAATGCCGGTATAGCAGGCGTTGTACTTACGCGCACGCTTCCACTGTTCAAACAGGAAGTTCGAGCTGTATTCATTAGCGAACAACAGATAAATCTCGTCAATGAAGATATACGTCTGCCGTCCCTTCTTCTGGTTCGTCACGATCCGGTTATAGATCGAATCGAGCACGACGAGCATACCGACCGTCTTCAGCGACTTACCAAGATCACGAATGTCGTAGCAGAGCAGTGAGCTTTGCGTGTTCACATTCGTCTGCTTGGCAAAGGTATCGAGCGTGCCTTCCGTAAACAGCTCTATCTTCAGCGCGAGTTCCTTTGCTTCCGGCTCCGGCTGCTTTAACAGCACCTTATGGAAGTCTTTCAGCGTCGGAACCTTACCCGTATACCCCTTTGCAATATAGCTGCGGTAGACGAGCGCCGTGCAGCGGTCGATTAGCGTGTATTCCTGCGGCGTGACCTTGCCGATCAGCTGCTCACAGAAGGAAAGCAGGAACTGGCTCTTGATCGCCCACGGCTTTTCGCCGTCCTCATAGTCGGCGGACATATCGAGTGCATTGATATGGTGCGGGGAATCGGCGGAGATACGGATGACTTCGCCGTGCAGCGCTTCGACGAGCAGGCTGTACTCGCGCTCCGGGTCAATAATAATCACATCGCAGTCCCCGCGCAGCGCGTGCTGGTAGATCTCGCGCTTGGCAAACAACGATTTACCGGAACCGGAAACGCCGACCACAAAGCCGTTGCCGTTCTGCAGCATGGCACGGTTTACGAACATCAGGTTGCCGCTGATCGCGCTTCTGCCGCAATAGACACCGCCTTCGTGGTTGATCTCCTGCGCGCGGAACGGCATGAGCACGGCGGTGCTTTCGGTCGTAAGCGTCCGCAGCGTCTTGACCTGCCGAAGACCATACGGCAGCGCGGTATTCATACCCTGCAGCTGCTGGTATTTCAATACCTCAAACTGGCAGATATGCTTTCTCGCAATCGAGAGCAGTGCATCCGTATCCGCGTCCAGCTGCTTTTTGCTGTCGGCAACGTGGATGATCGTGACGGTCACGAACATCATCCTTTGGTTGCGTGTCGTGAGATCGTTCAGAAAGTCCTTCGCTTCCGCACGCTGCAGTTCGAGGTCATACGGCACGACGGCGGCGAAATTGCTGTTCTGGTTCTGCTTCTGCTGCCAGCGGGTGACGTTTGTTTCGACGCCGAGCAGGCGCTGTTCGACTTCCTTGACCGCTTCGTCCGTCGGGATCGGGATAATGTCAATGCTGAGCATGAGGTTCCGGTTGAGATCGCACATTTCGGCGATCATGCTGTCCTTGAGATAGGTTGGGTATTCCCGAAGCGTCAGCACCCGTGCAAACCGCTTGCCGAAGCGGATGCTGTTCGACTTGATCGACAGCGAATCGGGGATGATCGAATCGATCGGGGAGTGGCCGCGCTTCATCTTCTGCTTAAAATCGAGATAGAAATATTCCTCCTCTCCGGCATGGAAGAAGTCGTACAGTACCCGCAGCCGTTCGGTCGCATCCAGCACTTCGATCTGCGAGGAAAGCGTTAAAAATCTCGATTTCAGTTCGCCTATCACGCGCTCGAAAAAAGTCGTCGCTTCTTCATAGTTATTCTTCACGACGGAGACCGTCATGTACTTGGATTGCGTGATTCCGCTGCCGAGCTTTTCGTAGCCCTTGAGCATTTTGTTGTGCTCGGTGACATAGTCGTCAAGATCATCGTCGCGCTTAGGCAAAAGGTTCTTCGCAAATGCCGACTTTGAGATACAGCGGTTGAAGGACGTGATCTTGGTCGTAACGCCGACCTCCAGCGAGTTAATGAGATCGCAGTAGCTCATGAACATATCCAGCTGGTCATCCTTGGAAGCGACGGCGTAGTTAATGTCCGTAAAGCGGATGGTCTTGGAATACTTATTGTTCCCGACAAGGAACACGCCGTCCTCCCAGACCCGGTTGATCGGGATCGTGTCCTGGATGGAGCGCGGGATCTTAAACGATTCCGCATCCTGCTTCAGTACGTTTTTCAAAGTCTTGGACATGGATCAGAGAACCTCCTTCCATTTCTTATCGGTTTTCAGGCACTCGACATACACGTTGACCGGCTGTGAGGTTAAGTGCTTCGGCATGAGAATCTCGGAGCGAATATATGCCGCGATCAGTTCTTCGGCGGTCATGCCGTGATAATGCACAAAACCCATGATTGCAAACGGGAATGCCGCGACAATACAGAGCCAGCTCACAACCTCCGAGCCGAGAAACGGACGCAGGCCGAAGTACACGCCGACCGCGACAACGATCGCGAGGGCAGAAAAAAGGAACTGCCGTTTGGACAGTCCCATGAACACCGATTCCTGATAGTCTCGGATTTCTTTATTGATTTTGATTTCCAATGCGGGTTACCTCCTACTGGTTTTTGGTATACATAAAGACGGCGCATAGCCGCTTGAATAAAAGAAAAAGTTCATCGACATCCTCAAACAGTGCCGCATATGCCGGTATACTGTAGCTGAAAGGTGGTGAACGATATGGAAAAGTACATTCTGATCGGCTGTATCGCAGGAACCGTGATCGGAACGATCCTCAGAATCCCGCGCCTGCAGACGCTCGCGCTCCCGGTGCTGTACACCTTAATCGCCATGTGGATGCCGGGATGGTCCACGGCGCATCCCGTGCTGTCCAACGGCATCTTTTACGGACTTGTCGGGCTGAACGTGCTGTCATGGATCATTGGTCTGTTGCAGAAGATCGGGGAATACCGGGCAAGAAAGCGCCTTGAGCGGATGGAGATCGAAGCCGCGATACGGGACATGAAGCAAAAACCAGGAATCGCTGCATAACTAGTAGTATTTAATGGTATGAATCTGGCTAATTTGATTCTATACTAACAAGAGATAATAAACAAAGGCAAAGTCTTATTAAGTTGGGAGCTGGTAATCTGCAAACAAGGATTTATAAAAAGTTGTGCCGTGATGTAAAGATGTTAATAAGCTAAGAATTATTTATATTGATCCATGTGATAGACTCCTCCGATGCAAAAGTTAGGAAATGAATTCGAAAAGCCCCAAACTCACAAATCAAGCGATGGACGACCGGTTCATCGCTTGATTTGTTATGGGGTCAAGATATTGGGATTTTCTAGTTTATTTTACTATAGAAGCGTTAGTAATCATTTCGTAAGATTGCTAATGAGATCGGCTATCAGTTAAGCAGATTTCGTTGAGCAGCAATAATAGACAATTGCTGTGACAATCCACATAAAGAACATAGTTTAGCTCTAAGATCATGATCGCAAGTATTGAAATTTAAAAAATGTCCTACAATAGAATCAACAATTCTAGACGATAGCATTTCTTTGCGGGAGTCTAAATCCTTCTTCAACTTCCTTATTTCGTCGTAGTTACAAAGATGTAAGCAATTTAGCTTTAGATCCAATAGTATGAGCTTTGAAGAAATAGAGTTGTCATCTTCAAAGGTCTTTTTTGCTGCAGGTAATAGGTGCTTGCTGTTTAGAGATAAAGCAACTTGATGAATCATTCCTCTCGCCATACCAGATACTAAAATATTAATCAAATTATGTGTCGCACGTATCACTTCCCCCTTATTCACTGATTCCTTTGTCTTCGATGCTTTTTCATAGACATAATCAACTAAATCCTGTTCCAAATCTTTGATCGTATCAATAATGGCTTGGATAGATCGCATGCTCAATTTATGAATTTCATCAATCATTTCCAGCTTTCGTTGACCCTCTATGCCTATAGGATAGTTTTGAAGAATTTCTCCCAATACCTCAATAGTTTTCAGAGCCGCAACTACGGAAGCCATATCCTTTTCTTCTTCAGATTCAGAAAGTTCGTCATTAATGGTGTTCTCCTCTTTTGTTAAATGGCCATCAATGAACCCCATTTCATCCATCTTTGATAGACGGTTTTGCTTGTTTGTTGAAACATCAGCATCAGAAGATGCGATCTTCTTTGGTATAAAGGAATTCACAGCATCCTTAATATCAGCAAATACTGGGTTTGCGTTTGTAAAATCAAACTCTTTATAAGTATCAAGTGTATTATATGCATTTAATAAAACATCATCGATGATATCAGAGTTGTTCGCAAAATGACAGACAAAGACTATAATGTTGCCGTATGTTTCATTATAAAGCCTATTACTCATGTACTCGATCACATTCTGTACTTCGCTATCCCCCAGATGATATGCGATATATCGGCCACAGAAGAAGTAAAACATATAGGGATACATAAATCTATATACATCTCCGTAACCGGGATCGAAATAAAGTATTTTGGCACTTATCATACGTTGTAAAAAATCTTTTGACGAAATCTCCAACATATGATCTTCTGCGATACAACGTACCGATGTATCAAGTTGTTCGCGGGAAAACCTGATAGTCTTGTCAAGAAGCATATTGAATGCAAGTTTAGACAAAATTCCAATATCAATTTCATAGTTACCAGAACTGATATAATTGCTTGAAATTGCGGATAAGTTACTTTGAATCAATGATTCATACAAATAGCTGTACTTACTCCCTGAGAGTGTTTGTTTCTTTGCATCAATGTTTTGTAAAGCACCAATCAAGAAAATCGGGTATGCAGGGATAAATGCATTTCCGTTGCCTAATAATGTGTTAATGCTCTCCTCTGCAATTTCTATGCGAGAAACAATTTCATTTTCTAGTAAAGAATAATCGTCCAAGCGATACCATTTTGATATAAGCTCAAATCTCTTCTTATTGCCGAAAGGTCGAATATCATAGTATACGACATCATCAAGATTACTAATAGTTTGGGACGATATTATTGATGCTAGTTCTATGCTTGAAGACAATATAATGGTGATTTTCCCGAAGAAACCGCTTAAATAATCCAATATGGCATTCCTGCGTTCCTTAACGTTCCTTATTTGATCGAAATCATCGACGATAGCAGAACGATTCTCCCTAGGTAGTTGTCTAAACTCTTCAAGACGATCTTTTGAATACTGATGCACGTATGTATTATCTATTACTTCTTGAATTCTAGAACCATCACCAGATGAGAAGTCAGATCCTTTGAATAATAGGCAGCAATTATCAGTTGATTCTTCGTTTAAAAACAGGGCTTTTGCTATTGTGGTTTTACCGCTACAGAAAGAACCAATTAAAATATTAATAGTATTTTTCTCTAATTCTTCGATCGTATTTTTGCGAATAATAAAACTTCCTTTATGCTCATTCCAATATAAACTCTTACCTAGATCAGGCCATACAAATAAATCTGATAAGGTTACGTTATCTTTTGCAAAATGATTAATTGCTATTCCAAGGTCATTTGCTTGTTGCAGTATTCCTTCATTAGGAGTAAAGACTGTCTTTTTTGCAGCTATGTTTTTATGATACTGATTCGAAA
>JAFUDD010000250.1 GCA_017459315.1 Clostridia bacterium
TAAGCGCCCGTGCCGAAGGCATAAACGGCTGTATTCACGCCGCAGAGCCGCAGATAGGACAGGGATTCGCTCACCGCGGAGGCAAGCTCCTCCACGATCAGCGTGTCGGCCGCGGCCAGCAGCTCCAGATTGCTGCGGCGCTTGACATACGCTTTCAGCACCGCGATCTTGCATAGGGCGTCCCGGTCACAGCCCTCCGGCGCGTTCAGCAGACGCTCGATCTTGTCGAGCTGCGGCGTGACGAGAACGGAGATGCGCTCATAGAGACGGTTTCGCGTTTCCAGCTCGGCCAGCTCGGCCTTGATACGGTTCTCCTCGGCGATATAGGCGTTCCGCGCCTCGATCTGCTCCGTGACCTCCTCGAGCTTCTCGTTCAGATCGCGCGCCCGCGCAACGTCCACGAGGTAAGCGACGCTGCCGCCCCGGATCGTATGTGAAACGACCCTGTCGTCCCTGCTCGGCGGGAACGGGTATACGACGTCGGCGGTCTGATACACGAGCCTGCCGTTTCCGTCCAGGATGACTGCGCGAAGCGGAGCCGCGGAAAAGAGCTTTTCATACCCGCGATTGACCGGGATCATGCCAATCTGGATGCACGCCTCGAGCGTTGCAATCACGCAGAAGGCGAACATCTCGCCTATTTCGTACAGGCGCGTCGAAAACAGCTTATGCCCGATGTCCAAGGGATATGTCGTAGAATAGACGATGCCGATCAGGAACGGAACAAGCGGGATCCAGCGGTATCTGCGCAGGACGAAGCGGCGGCTTTTGCGGAGGATGGTAAGAAAGGCAGCGGCGTAAAGGCCGTATTGAAACAGACTGACGACATAAAACAGCCAGCCGTTCTTTTCCTGCCCGTTGTCGTCCAGAACGCCGCTCGGGAACGATTTCGCCCAGAAATGCAGATCGTTTGTCAGCACGCCGAGCGCCAGCAACGCGCCGAGCGCGACCAATAGCCAATGAAAGCGCGGCAGGGACTTGTTTTCCGGCCGATAAATCAGGGCAGCGATATAAAAACACAGGATCGGCTGCGCCGTCATGGGAACATACATGATGTACCAAAGATAACGCTGCTCGGCGATCTGCCCGGCGAAAAGCTGATAGCGGGCGACCTGCAGCACAAAGTTCATCACAATCGTGGCCGAGACGCACAGCATGAGGCGGCGCAGCGCGCGATTCGTGACACGCCGCTGTACGGTACTTGCCCAGGCCACCGTCAGCGCGCCGCAATACAACTGTGCAAAGCACATCGTAAAATCCATTCTGTACAGAACGACGTGGAGTACACCGCATAGCAGGAACGCCGCCGTAAACAGCGCGATGTATCGCTTTGTGACCTTCGCAACGATCATTCGCGGCGCTCCTTTCCCTTTTCTGCTTCTATTATACACGATCCCCGGCACTTTGTCCCCGTCATTATTGACAGTATTTTATGTTCCGCATTTTCCTGTGCTTCCTGAACAGCATCACAATGAATATCAAAAAGACAGGTTTGTTTGCAAACATAAAACAACGGAGAGAGCTTTCGCTCCCTCCGTATTTTTTGCCCTTACTTAAACCCCGGTGAAATTGATAATACTTCCTTATCAGTGTGTCCGTTTCCGGTCTCTTTCAATGATTCTATGGATCACTCTTTGCCATACAGTTCCTGCATCACAAGGATGCGGTTCTTTTCAAACTCCGGCAGGATTGCATAGCCGCCGTCGTAGGACATTTCGGTATAGGCGTCGTCAAACGGGATGCGCAGCGTATGGAAGGTCAGATCGTCGCTGACCGCCATTACATACGCGATACCGGCCAGGATATCATATTCCAGATTCGTCCGCACGCTATCCCCCACCATCGCCATAAACGGGTATAGGAACGTTTTATCGAACGTGTCCGTCAGATAGTCGAACGTATCGTGAATGACCGTCAATTGCTTTTCGGTACGGCCGAGATCGCCCTTATTGTCCGAAGTACGATCCAACAGATATGCTACGATCTGTTCGCCGGTGAGCTGCTGCTGTCCGGCCGACAGCGAGGTTCCGAGCTGTTCATTCAGGTAGGCCGCTTCCGCGTCGGTCAGGTTGACAGGAATGCCATTGACATTGTCCGCAAGCCGTGCCAGCTCCTCGGTGCCGATATAGACATAGTTTTGGATATCAAGCCCGAACGACTGGTTGATCGTATTCGTCAAAAGACCGATGCCGCCGAGGCTGTACGCGGCGTTGATGCGTTTCCAACCATAACCGTCAATCTGCACAAGCGTATCGCGCGGAATTCCCACGGCGGAAAATTTCATCAGCAGCTGGTTATACGATATAATAAAAATCATATCGGTCTGCTGCTCCTCGCTCGCGATCGAGCCGTTCTTGACGACGACGAGGATGCTGATAATGTACCGATCAATCTTATCCTGCGAGTAGATCGGAACATTTTGGATCTCGCCGGTCTCATAATAGTCCACATCGGTCGAAAGCGCCGCCGCAAACGGATCGGGCGTCGGCGGAACCTCGGTCGGCAGCGGTTCGCCGCTCACTGTCGGCGCTGCGACGACCTCTACCCGGTTCTGATAGAATTTGCTCATGTATGTTCTGAACAGGATGCCCGCCACAATGCCGAGTACAACAAACGCAGCCAACAGGCCGAAGAACACCCGTTTCAAAATGCGATTCGGTTGATTTGTCTTTTCCATACGCTTCTCTCCCGTCGTACGCTTACAGCAGCGAGATCAGCACGCCGATCACGACGGCTTCCACGGCCACCAGTACGCCGAGAATCGCGATCCCGACGATCCATAAGGTTTTACTGATTTTCAATTTTCATACCCCCGCAGTCTTGCAGTCTCTATTTCGGTCAGCGCCGGCGCATTGCCGTCTGCGTCATACTCCGCAAACAGCAGCATATCCGCGATGTTGCGGCCGGCCTTGCCGTCGCCGTCGGTATCCACGCCGGACGGATGACTGATACATTCGCCCATAAAAACCATGATTGCGCTCGTGCCGCCATCGAAGTTCATGGCTTCCTTGCAGCCGAGGTTTTGCATCAATTCCGCTTCCTCATACGTGTTCATCCCGATGGCGCATTTCTTGTTTCGCCCGTCCACCGCCACGCACACATAATGCCCCGGCTCGTAATAGCCGACAATGATGCGCGGATGGCGCGTTCCGTAATTGGGGAACTTGCGGGCAAACTCGCCGTTCTGAAGCAACGTCGGTCCGAAATTCCAAGCGTGGACGATCCCCTTCTCTTCCTCCGCCCTCAGATTGAACCGATCCTTTCGTGTATCGAAGGCTTTCATGGAACCGTCCTCGTACAATACGAAGATGCCTTCATAGCCGTTTCTTGTTCCGGTCTTGATCTTTTCGCGATTGTGGATCGTCAAGCCGTAATTCATGCTGCCGTTGACTGCCAGGATCGCATGTTCGCGCTGTGCGAACTTTTCACCGTCCTCGCGGCCCGTGTTGAACTTGCCGCGACCGAAGCCCGTGCGGAAACAGCTGATATTGCGTATCCAGATATCCGCCACATAGTAGGTTTGCTTAATTTCCGAATCCTGGTGTTTGAACACCGCAATCCGCAGCTCGTCCGACTGATAGCTGTAATCCGCATCCTCGCCGGTATCATAATCCGGAAAGTTCGCGGTCGCCACATCGCCCTCCATCGGAGCGCGGGTCGGCACCGGCGTCGGGGTCGGCGTGGGCGTAGGCTCCGGCGACGGCGTCGGTGTTGGCGTCGCAGTCGGCGTTGGCGTCGGCGTGGGCGAAGGGGTTGCGGTGGGCGAAGGGGTTAATGTCGGCGTCGCCGTAGGCGTTTCATTTGGCTTCGGCTGTTCCGTCCTTTGATGGATGAACCAGCCCAATAAGCCTACCAGTATGCATCCCACCAACAGGACGCATACGACAGTTTTCCATTGCATGCATTATCCTCCGGCTGCTGTATAAAGCAAGCCATTGTATTTCAGTATTATTATACCCATTTCCCGTGATAAATGCAAGCCGATCACCGAGACTGTTGCAAAAACGTGACATTTTTTTGCAATTGTCGCAAAAGTTGTATCACGGAGTTCGATGCGTCGCAGGATGTATGTGCAATTCCATAAACACTAATATATTTATATAAAATGTATAAAAAGCAACAAAAAGACTTGTAATCAGACAAGCAATATGCTATACTCTCGCTGAATGTAAAAAGATAAGTTTATTTACAGCATCGCTTGCGCGTTACGTTTTTCACACGAGAAAAAAAGGGATTTCAGAGAGGGAATCCCTGTTATTTACACGATAAACAATATATTATGAATAATATTTATATTTAATATATTATAGATCATTTATGATCTTTTGAAGGGGATATTGTATGGAGGAAAAGACTATTCACGTGATCGTTTCGCATGACGTGGATCATTTGTTTGCAGCCGATCATTGGTTTAGGGA
>JAFUDD010000251.1 GCA_017459315.1 Clostridia bacterium
GCCAAATCAATATTTTAACAGTCTGTAACGTTTTTGTCAATCGAAATTTCCCTGTTTTCGGGGATTTTACCGGGCTTATGCCCGCGCGCGTCAAGCTTCGAGCGGCGCAAACGGATCGTCGTCCGCCGCTGCGTCCGCCTCGGTCGTTTCCGCCGTTTTCTCCGGCTCGGCTTCGTCCGCCGCTTCGTCCGGGTCAAAGGCCCGAAGAGCCTTGCTCGGCGCGGTGCCGAGGCCGCAGGCGATGCGCTTTTTTGTGAACACATACGCGCCGTCCGGCTTTTCGGCCAGCGGGAACCAGCCCTTTTCGACAAGCGCCTGCACGGTCGGATGCTCGTTCGGATTCAGATACGTCAGCGCGGCAAAGCGCGGGCGCAGGACGTTTCGGAGCACCTTGCCCGCAAGGAAACCGACGTCCGCCGCCAACAGCACAAGCAGCAGCGGCGCCCACATGCCGGGGGCCTTCACCCGCTGCATGATATGCGGATCGGCAAGGCACACGACCACGGGCGCGGTGCAAAGCAGCGTCAGCAGCGTCGGCAGGTAGCCGAGCGTGAGGATCCTCAGCCGGCACTTTTGGCAGCAGGCGAACTGCACCGGCAGCAGAAAGCCGGGCGTTTTCCTGCGCAGCAGTGACGGCGACTGCAGTTCCTTCGGCTCCTCGTGGCCGTAATCGGCGACGGCGAACGCGCTTGCTTCGCCCTTCTGCTCGGTGCGGCAGAGCGTGCACGTTTCGCTTTCGAACAGCGGCGCGACGCCCTCCGGGGGCAAAAGCGACTCGAACAGCGCGGTATAGCCCGCCACGGTGTCGCTTGCGTCGGCGCCGTCCTTCTGCGCCTGCTTCACGGGGCAATCCTCGCACGAACGGAGATGCAATACCGCACACGCCCTGCTGTTGTACAGGGCGCACGCGGTATCAAACGGTTTTCGGGTGTCTGCCATCGTTTACTTTTCAGCGGCTTCCGCGCCGTTCTCGGTGACGATGACGTTGCGGTAGCGTTTGAGGCCGATGCCGGCCGGGATCTGCTTGCCGATGATGACGTTCTCCTTGAGGCCGACGAGCGGATCGATCTTGCCCTTGATGGCAGCTTCGGTCAGCACGCGCGTGGTCTCCTGGAACGATGCGGCGGACAGGAAGGAATCGGTGGCCAATGCAGCCTTTGTGATACCGAGCAGCTTGCGCTTTGCCTTTGCGAGCACCGGCTCGGCGGGCTCCTCCGTGCCTTCCTCCTGCGCCTTTTCAAGCGCCGCCTCGTAAGCGGTGATCAGCTTTTCGTTCTCCTCCTCGAAGCGGAAGATGTCGCAAAGCTCGCCGGGCAGCAGGTCCGTATCGCCCGCGTCCTCGACCTGCACCTTACGCAGCATCTGACGGATAATGACCTCGATGTGTTTGTCGGAAATATCGACGCCCTGCAGGCGGTAGACGCTCTGGACTTCCTTCAGCAGGTAAGCCTGCACGCCCTTGACGCCCTTGATCTTTAAGATATCGTTCGGGTTGACGGAGCCTTCGGTCAGCTCGTCGCCGGCCTCGACATGATCGCCGTCCTTGAACTTCAGCTTGGAGCCGAACGGGATCAGATAGCTTTCGCTCTCGCCGTCCTCGCCGGACACGACCGCCTTGCGCGTGCCCTCGTCCATGCGGACGGTGCCGGAGATCTCGGTGATGACCGCAAGGCCCTTCGGCTTTCTCGCTTCGAACAGCTCCTCAACACGCGGCAAACCTTGTGTGATATCCTCTGCGGAAGCGACGCCGCCGGTGTGGAACGTACGCATCGTCAGCTGCGTGCCCGGCTCGCCGATGGCCTGCGCCGCGATGATGCCCACCGCTTCGCCGATATCGACGTACCCGCCGGTCGCCTGGTTCGCGCCGTAGCACTTGCAGCACACGCCGTGCTCGCAGCGGCAGGTGAAGACCGAGCGGCAAAGCACTTCGGTGATGCCGGCCTTTTCAATGGCCTTGGCCTCGTCGTGCGTGATCATGTGATCGCCCTCGGCAAGGACTTCGCCGGTTTCGGGATGGAAGATCGGGTCGATCGTGTAGCGGCCCTCGATACGGTCGGACAGCGACTCGATCAGCTTGCTGCCTTCCATGATCGCGGAAATCATCATGCCCTTCGGCGTATCGCCGCGCTCGGCAAAGCAGTCCTCCTCGCGGATGATCACCTCCTGCGAAACGTCCACCAGACGGCGCGTGAGGTAACCGGAGTCCGCAGTACGAAGCGCGGTATCGGCAAGACCTTTACGCGCACCGTGCGAAGAAACGAAGAATTCCAGAACGGTGAGGCCCTCGCGGAAGTTCGCGCGGATCGGCACCTCGATGATCTGACCGGACGGGTCGGCCATCAGGCCGCGCATACCGGCGAGCTGACGGATCTGCGCCGTGGAACCACGGGCGCCGGAGTCCGCCATCATGAAGATCGGGTTGTAGGCGTCGAGGGAATCCATCAGCACCTTGGCAACGTCGTCCGTCGTCTTTTCCCAGATCTCGATCACGCGCTTGCGGCGCTCGGCGTTGGACAAAAGACCCATGCGGAACCAGTTGTCGATCTCGACGACCTTCTGTTCGGCCTCGTGGATCAAAACCTTCTTTTCCGGCGGCACCTGGATATCCTGGAAGCCGACCGTGATGCCGCCCTTGGTGGAATACGAATAACCGAGCGACTTGATGCGGTCGAGCACTTCGCTCGTGATCGTCGGGCCGTGCTTGCGGTAGACCGCGTCCACGATGGTGCCGAGATCCTTCTTCTTGACGAGGTGATCGACTTCGAGCAGGAACGCATCGTCCGCGCTCTCACGCTTGACAAAGCCGAGGTCCTGCGGGATCGCGTTGTTGAAGATCACGCGGCCGACGGAGGTATCGACGACCTTGCGGTACGTCTTGCCCTGCCATTCGCGCTCCAGACGGATCTTGACCTTTGCGTGCAGCGCGACTTCGCCGGTCTGGTACGCCATGATCGCTTCGTCCTCGGACGCGAACGCCTTGCCCTCGCCCTTCACGCCGTCACGCTGCTGCGTGAGGTAGTAGCAGCCCATGACCATGTCCTGCGTCGGGATGACGACGGGCTTGCCGTCCTGCGGCTTCAGAATGTTGTTGGAGGCGAGCATCAAGAATCTCGCTTCGGCCTGCGCCTCGACGGACAGCGGCACGTGAACGGCCATCTGGTCGCCGTCGAAGTCCGCGTTGAACGCGGTGCAAACCAAGGGGTGCAGACGGATCGCGCGGCCCTCGACGAGCACCGGCTCAAACGCCTGAATGCCGAGGCGGTGCAGCGTCGGCGCGCGGTTCAGCATGACCGGGTGATCCTTGATGACCTTTTCGAGCACGCCGAAGACCTCGGTCGCGCTGCGCTCGACCATGCGCTTGGCGCCCTTCACGTTCTGCGCAAGGCCGCCCTTGACGAGCTCCTTCATCACAAACGGCTTAAAGAGCTCCAGCGCCATTTCCTTCGGCAGACCGCACTGGTACATCTTGAGGTCCGGGCCGACGACGATAACCTAACGGCCGGAATAGTCCACGCGCTTACCTAAAAGGTTTTGACGGAAACGTCCCTGCTTGCCGCGCAGCATGTCGGACAGCGACTTTAACGCACGGTTGCCGGGGCCGGTGACCGGACGCGAACGGCGTCCGTTGTCGATCAGCGAGTCCACCGCTTCCTGCAGCATGCGCTTTTCGTTGCGGACGATGATATCCGGCGCGCGCAGCACCAGGAGGCGCTTTAAGCGGTTGTTGCGGTTAATGACTCTGCGGTAGAGGTCGTTGAGGTCGCTCGTGGCGAAGCGGCCGCCGTCGAGCTGCACCATCGGGCGCAGTTCGGGCGGGAGCACGGGCAGCACGGTGAGGATGATCCATTCGGGGCGGTTGCCGCTCTTTAAGAACGCTTCGACCACTTCGAGGCGCTTCACCGCGTTGGCGCGCTTCTGACCGCCGGAATGGGCGATCTCCTCGCGCAGCTCATTGTCGAGCTGTTCGAGGTCGATTTCGGCCAGCAGCTCGCGGATCGCTTCCGCGCCCATACCGGCACGGAACGACTTGGCGCCGAACTGCTCCTGATAATCGCGCAGGTCCTTTTCGGACAGCACCTGCTTCTTTTTCAGCGTCGTTTCACCGGGGTCGATGACGACGTAAGCGGCAAAGTACAGAACCTGTTCGAGCTCGTTGGGCTTCATGTCCAGCAGCATCTTCATGCGGCAGGGGATGCCCTTGAAGTACCAGATGTGCGACACCGGCACGGCCAGCTCGATATGGCCCATGCGCTCACGGCGCACCTTGGCGCGCGTCACCTCGACGCCGCACTTATCGCAGACGATGCCCTTATAGCGGCCGCGCTTATAGCGTCCGCAATGGCATTCCCAGTCCTTCGTCGGTCCGAAAATGCGTTCGCAGTACAGACCGTCCTTTTCGGGCTTTAAGGTGCGGTAGTTGATCGTCTCCGGCTTCTTGACCTCGCCGTGCGACCATTCCAAGATTTTTTCCGGCGATGCCAGACCGATCTGCAATGCATCAAAATCCGTTAAATCAAACATCTATGCCATGTCTCCTTCCGCACATTATTCCATGGGGTCGTCGTCGGAGCCGAAATCGAAATCGTCGTCTCCGAAGCCGAGATCGTCCTCCTCCAGGAGGTCGTCCGCGCCCGGCTCTTCCCCGTTCTCCGCATCGTCGAAATCGTCGCCGAAGTCGTCGAAGTCGTCGTCGCCCTCGTCGTCGTAGGAATCGTCGTCCTCGCTGTAATTGTTCGGAACGTCCTCGATTCCGTCGATCTTGATATTGTCGGTGAAGCGGGTCTCTTCGTCGTCGTCCTCGCCGAGCTCGATCTCCTCATGCGCTTCGTTCAGCACGCGAATGTCGAGGCCGAGCGACTGCAGCTCCTTCACGAGCACCTTGAACGATTCCGGCACGCCGGACGGCTTCACGTTCTCGCCCTTTACGATGCTCTCATACGTCTTGACACGGCCGACCACGTCGTCCGACTTGACGGTGAGGATCTCCTGCAGCACATGGCTGGC
>JAFUDD010000252.1 GCA_017459315.1 Clostridia bacterium
AACCTTAAAGAAAGGAAACTTTTTGAGGATTTTTCATAGCAGCAAAATACCGCTCGCTATGGAGCGGTATGTCTTACATCCCGAGCAGTCGGCACAGTGCCGTAAACGCAATGCACAGCAGCACACCGCAAGCTGTCGGCAGCACGGCGGCAAGGGTGGTATAGCGAAGGCTGTTCGTTTCTCTGCGGATCGTCCACAGCGTTGTTGTACACGGCCAATGCAGCACGCAGAAGATGAGAAAGCAGACAGCGGTTTTCCATGTCCACCCGTTTGCGCTGAACACACCGTACAACGCCGCCGTGCCTGCCGGTTCGGTCAGCACCGTGCTGTTCTGATAGATCATGTACGCAATCGGCAGCACGATCTCATTCGCGGGCGAGCCGAGAAGAAATGCAAGCAGCACCGCGCCGTCCAATCCAAGCAGCGAGCCGAGCGGCGATAAAACGGTTGTAGCGTGCTGCAGCACCGTCGTGCTGCCAAGCTCCCAATGTCCCAGCAGCCACAGCAGTATGCCGCAAGGCGCCGCGACCGCAGCGGCCCGTCCAAGCACATACAGCGTCCGGTCGAGCAGCGACCGCACAAGCACCTTGCCGAGCTGCGGCCGTCGGAACGGCGGGATTTCCAGCACGAATGACGATGGCACGCCGTTCAAAACCGTATGCCCCAGCAGCCACGACACCGCCAATGTGACGACGACCGACAGCACGATCACAACGGACAGCACAAGCGCCGCCCCGATCCCGCCGACGCTTTTCGCGCCGAGCAATAGGAACAGCACACCGATCACCGTGATCAGCGCCGGAAACCGGCCGTTGCACGGCACGAACGCATTCGTCAAAATCGCAATCAGCCGTTCCCGCTTCGATTCGATGATCCGGCATCCGACGACGCCCGCCGCATTGCAGCCGAACCCCATGCAGATCGTCAGCGCCTGTTTGCCGCACGCGCGGCACGCTGCAAACCGCTTATCCATCTGAAACGCAATGCGCGGCAAAAGCCCGGCATCCTCGAGCAGCGTAAACAAAGGAAAGAAGATCGCCATCGGCGGCAGCATGACCGAAACGACCCAGGCGAGCGTACGGAACATACCGTCCAGCAGCATGCCGCTGAGCCATGCGGGAACGTGTACGGCGTCGGCCCATGCTTGCAGCCTCGTTTGCAGACTGAACAGCAGATCGCCGAGCCAAGCGGAGGGGTAGTTCGCACCGATCAGCGTGAGCCAAAATACAAGCACGAGCAGCAATGCGCCGATCGGGAGGGAAACCCAGCGCTTCATCCAAAAGCGATCCGGCACCTCCCGATCTATCATGTGCCGTCCGGGGTCCATGTCGATACAGTCCGCGCAAATTTGTTCGATTCGCCGGTAATCCTGCGCGGTGCGGGCGGCGGGGGAGAGCGCGTCGTCCTCCGGCTGCGGCAAAGCAGGACCATTCGCTTGACACGCATCGGCCACCGCATCCATCAGCGTCTGCAGCCCCTTTTTATCCCGCGCGTTCGTTCCAACGACCGGCACGCCAAGACCTTCGGACAGCGCGTCCAATCGAATCCCGATCCCGCGCCGTTTCGCTTCGTCCATCAGATTCACGCAGACGACGGCATTAGCGCCGCGCCGGATCAGCTGCACGGCAAGCAGCAACGTTCGTTCGAGTGCACACGCGTCGCAGACGATCACAACGGCGTCCACCTTTTCCGAGCAAACGTAGTCGCAGGCGATCTTTTCCTCCGGTGACCGTGCGGCAAGCGAATACGTTCCCGGCATATCGACAAGCCGATAGGCTGTGCCGCGATGCGTCGTAAAGCCCTCCGCGTTTTCCACGGTCTTGCCCGTCCAGTTTCCGGTGTGCTGCCTGAGCCCTGTCAGCGCGTTGAACAGCGTCGATTTACCGACGTTCGGGTTTCCGATCAACGCAACCGTAAACCGGGCTTTTTCGACGGCTGAGCGCGTTTTGCGGGCGGCGCTTCGCCCTGTGCTGCTGCGCGTCAGTCCCATGGCTCGACCTCGATCCCGCTTGCGTCGCTTTTACGAATGGCCAGCACCGTTCCGCGCACCCGGTAGGCGCGCGGGTCGCCGGATGCCGCAGCATACAGGCAGGTGACCCGGCAGCCCGGCGTCAACCCAAGCTCCGTGAGCCGTACTCCGATATCGCTTTGCCGCATCGTCAAAACCCTTGCGGTTTCTCCGACCGCGATTTGATCGAGCGTTCGTTCCATGCCGCCACCTCCGTTTCATGCTGCTATCGTATGCAAAAGCGACAAAAGCGGTGCGACGGCGAAAAGAAAAAGCCGCCCTATGCAGGCGACTTTGGGAAAGGACAGAATCAGAATTCGGGATCCTCGGCTTTCGGCAGCTCTCTTGCCGCACGCTTGGCTTCGGCCTCAGCCTCGGCTTTTTTGCGCTGCTCCTCGAGGTTGGCGCGGATCTTGCCTTCGATCTCGTTGCAAAGCTCCGGATTGTCCTTTAAGAACAGACGCGCATTCTCGCGGCCCTGCGCCATGCGCATATCGCCGTAGGAGAACCACGAGCCGGACTTTTGGATGATCCGCATGTCGATCGCGCGATCGAGGATGCTGCCTTCGCGGGAGATGCCCTCGCCGAAGATCATGTCAAACTCCGCGATACGGAACGGCGGAGCGACCTTGTTCTTCACGACCTTCACACGCGTGCGGCTGCCGACCGCGTCGGTGCCGTTCTTCAGCGTGTCGATCTTGCGTACGTCGAGACGGATGGAGGCGTAGAACTTCAACGCTCTGCCGCCGGTCGTCGTTTCGGGATTGCCGAACATCACGCCGAC
>JAFUDD010000253.1 GCA_017459315.1 Clostridia bacterium
CGCTGCTGCCGACCATAAAGCAATCGCTCTCCGGGTCGTAGCCGGGCTGTCGCAAAAATACCGGGCGGATCAGCGGATCATGCGTTTCGATGCAACGCTGCAGCTCTTGGTACAGATACGGCACCATGCGTTCCCGCAGATCAAACAGACGGCGCACTGCGGTCATCAGATCGGGATAGAGCCACGGCATCGTCGCCGCCTCCCCCGGCTTCCATGAATGCAACACAAAGCGCGGTGTGAACAAGCCGTATTGCAGCCAGCGCAAAAACAGCTCCCTCCCCGGCTTCGGTCCGGCAAAGCCGCCGATATCCTGCCCGAAGAAGCAAAAGCCGGTCAGCGCCATCGTCATGGCCTGCTTATGATTGAATCGGAGATCATGAAAATCCGTGAGGTTGTCGCCCGTCCATGTGGACGCGACGCGCTGTGTGCCGGCGATCCCGCAGCGGGACACGTTGAACGGCTCCAAAACCCCCGCTTCGACGCACGCCTCGCGGCTTGCGCGCGACATCAGATAAGAAAACAGCGGGCGCAGATCACGCGCTGGCGTCGGATGCCCGAACAGATTTGCATATACGTCGCCGTCCCAGACGTCGTATTCGTTGTTGTCGTTCCAGATATCGACATAGCCCTTGTCCACCAAAGCGGAGCGAATCTGCGCTTTCCAGAACGCGTAAGCACGGGGATCGGTGAAATCGAGATAACTTGCCATGCCGCCCCAGAACGGAAATTGTGCGGGCGTGCCGTCGGCATAGGACAGAAACAGGCCGTCTGCGGCAAGCTGTTCATACAGCGGATGGTCGGTTAAAAACGCAGGCTTGACGTTCGGGATCAGGTGCATGCCGTGCGAGGTAAAGTGCGCGGCAAGCCCTTCCGGCGACGGGATCTTATCCGTATTCCAATGGAAAACACAACGTTTTTTGCCGATTTGCGTATAGCCGCTCGACATATAGAACCCGCCTGCACGGATGCCGTATTGCTCGCAGCGGTCAATAAAGCTGCGCAGGCGCGCATCGGTGTCAGGCGCATCGGTATATTCCATCGTGCTGCCGCAGTAACGGAACGCCCATTCCGGCACCGGCGCGATCGGACCGCAGAGTGCGGAAAAGCGGCGCACGATCTCGGCAGGCGTGCCGAGAATCAAATAGAAGACCATATTGCGCTCCGCAAACCGGATCGAATTGAACGGTTCAAAATAGTTATCGTGCTCCACGCCGAAGTCCACGCGACCGTTGCTGTAAGTATCGTAATACAAGCCGTAGGCACCGACCTCGTTTTCGCAGATATAAAACGGAATCTGCTTATACAGCGGATCACTGTTTTCGGCGCGAAAGCCCATCGAATCGCCGGTACCGAGCGCGAAGCTATGCAGGGACTTATTGACGTTGCCGCATTTATCGCCGAGACCGTAGATTCTCTGCTGCGGGCTGCGGCGCGTATAATGCACCGATCCATCGCCGAGCTCGCCCGCAAAATTGTAGGCAAGGCCGTTGCGGTCACGGTATAGGATGCCGCTGTCCGTGCAGGCCGTGATGCGGAAATTCAGCAGCTCGACCGTGAACGAAACACCGTCCATAACGAAAGAATCTGAATCTTCCGTTTCCGCAACGGTCGGCGCGGCGAGCGTGAAGCCCTCCGTGGAGAGCTTGTCACGTCCCGAGAGCGGACATTCGCCGCCCGGACAGACGCTCCATGTCGGCAGAAGCGGCGTTTCGGGACGCAGCAGGGCTACCCGCACGATATGATCGAAAAAGTCCATGCGCATGGTTACTCCGTCGGCCACATACTGCCGCATGGACGGTGTCGTTACAGTACGCGTAAAGTGGTGCAGAAACTTCATGCCTTCGGCGCTCCCTTCTGCAAAAAGTTGCGAACCAACTTGCCGTAGGGCGGGCGTCCCATTCTGACGCCGTCCCTGCAAATCCGAAGGACACGCGTTCCGATGCCGCGTTTCGCCGGTTCCCATGTCGGCAGACCTGCGCCGTTGGGGTTGCCGGTGCGGGCAAAGTTACACAAATAGGAAAGCATTGTTTCGGACGCCGCCCGGTCATGCTCATCGTAGGGC
>JAFUDD010000254.1 GCA_017459315.1 Clostridia bacterium
GCTCGTTGCCTGTTCTTAACTAAATGATATTGCCCGCAGGATGCTCTTTCGTGCACTTTGGGGTTATGCCCGGACGGCGGCTTTGCCGTTGGCTTTACGCAGCTCGTTATATTCGGCGAGCAGCGCGGCTTCCTTATCGGCAAGCGCCTTGCGCTGTTCGGCGGAGAGGGCGGCGAGCTTCTTTTCCTCGGCAGCCTTTGCATCGGCCTGCTTCTTCAGCTCGGCCTGATAGGCTTCTTCGCCTTCCTCCAGACGGATCTTCTCCTCGGCGGAGATGTAGGCGCGGCCCTCGGCTTCGGCAGCGGCCTTCTGGTCCTGCACGATGGCCTTGTGGTCGAGCTTGCCGTACTTCTCGACGAGCATGAAGATGAACGTGAGGGCGATCACGAGATAGCAGATCGTTTCACCGCCGATGAATACCCACGGCATAGCGGCCTGTACGCGGCCGAGCATGGCGGCGTCGGTGTTCAGCGCGTTCACGTCATAGCCGGTCGCGGAGATCACCGCGTTCAGCACGCCGGTCGTAAGACCGGTCATGCCCGCCATGATCGCGCCGTAGATCATCATGGAGAAGCCGTCGGTACGGACGCCGTTCAGCGCCTCCTGGTGGTCGAGGATATCGGCCAGCAGCGCCATGGAGAGGTACATAGCCGGGGTGGAGCCGAGCGCCTTCACGACGAAGGAGATCGTGACCATCACGAAGTTGTGCGGGAACAGCATGCCGATGACGCCGCCGACGACGGCGAGGCCTGCGCCGAGCATGATGGCCTTGCCCTTGCCGATCTTATTGGCAAGCGGCAGCGCGACGACCATGCCGACCGCCGTGGGGATCGCGCCGATGATGGCGAGGATGCCCTGCAGCTGACCGCCGTAGGTGATCGTGTAGTTGCCTGCGGCGTCCGCGAACATGGACGTGCAGAAGTAGTTCTGGCTGACGTTTTTGATCATGCCGCCGAACTGATACAGGAAGAAGAAGACCATCATGATGATCCAGAACTTATCCTTGAAGCAGATCTTGGCCTGCTCGCCGAAGGACAGCGCCTTCTTGGTTTCATTTTCCTCGACGCCGAGCGTTTCCTCGGTGACGCGTTCACGGGTGAAGAAGTATTCGACAAGGCAGCCGATGGCGGTAATCACGATCAGCGCGATCACGAATACCTTCCAATGGTCGTAGGACGCCTGCACGTCGTACAGCACCGCGCCGGCTTCGTCTACGTAGTAATCGACCTTGCCGGTCAGCTCGGAAAGCACCGCCGTGCCCTTGCCGCTCATGTCCTTGACGAACAGCAGATCGAGAAAGAACGGGAGGATCATGCTCGAAAGACCCATCGCGGCCAGCGCGGTCGCATTCGACGCGGTGGCAAGCAGGGAACGGTCCTTGGAGTTGCGCGTGGACAGGTTGATCAGGCCCGCGTGCGGCGTGTAGTACATCGGGTAGGCAAAAGCGAACCAAAGGTTATAGCCGATGGCGATGCAGATCAGCATGCCGGTGTGCCAATCGGTATTCGCGGCGTTATACGGCGGGAACACGAACAGGAACAAAAGACCGAGAAGGCTGATCGGCAGCGAGACAAGGAGCAGCGGCCTTGCCTTGCCGGCCTTGGATTTCATGTTGTCCATCAGGCGGCCGACGAGGATGTTGCCGAACACGACGAAGATGACCGAGATGATCGGCAGCCACGTAAAGAACGCGGACGCCCAAACGTTCACCTTCAGAACGTCGGTCATGTACTTGTTGAAGTAGTTCGCAAGCACCGAGTTGGCTAAAAGCGCCAGCGTCGGTCCGATGAGGTAGCCGATCGCCGCTTCCGGGATCAGCGTCACGTTGTTCTTTTTGATCAGGCTCGGCGGGAGCTTGTCAAAAAAGTTTCCTTTTTTCTTTTCCATGAGGTTCCTCCATTCTCTCCTATTTTATACCTTTTTGAACGACAGTACCGCGTCGGCGGCGAAGTCGATGGTAATGAAGCAAAAGACAATGCCCCAGAAGATATGCGTCGTGGCGAACATCCAGATCGACAGCGCCGCCATCACAAGCGTCAGCACGATCGCCAGGATCGGGTTGATTCCGTTAATGTTCTTCATGCGTACCCCTCCTTATTCCAACGCTTTCTGCTTTTTCGCAACGCCCATCTGCTTGAAGAAGCCGACGACGATCTTGCAAAGGCCCTTACAGAACGCGATGCCGTGACCGTTGACGATATCGAGAATGCCGTCGCACATTTCCTGACTCACAAGCCCGCCGGCCATCTTGCCGATGGCGCGGAACGGCATGTTGTAGGTAAACGTGATGTTGAGGTCCGGCTCGCCCTTGGCAATCGACGCGTCGAGCATCTTGGTCATGACCTTCCAGATCAGGCGCGCCTTGAGGCTCTTGGCGTAATACATCTGCGCAATCGCGTCGTTCGCTTCGATCTTGCCGGCCCATGTGCCGTCCGGGATCGAATGACCCAAAAGCTCGGTGAATTCGGCGTCGGTCACGTTCTTGATGTTCGCGGTGTAGTAGGACTTGAGCTTCGCCTTGTCCTCGCACTTCTTGGCGTTCGTGCCCTTCACGTTCACGGTCGCCTTCAGCTTGATATCCTCGACGCTTGCGCCGACAAGCAGATCATACGCGCCGCCGTCGATCTCGAAGCGGTTCGTCTTGCTGTTCCAGTAGCGGAACGCCTTGTCGTCCAGCTCGATCGTGACCTTCTTGGATTCGCCGGCCTTTAGGAAGACCTTCTCAAAGCCCTTTAATTCCTTATTCGGACGGTAGACCGTGGGATTGACGGCATGCACATACAGCTCGGCCACCTCGGCGCCGTCACGGTCGCCGGTGTTGGTCAGCGTAAACGTGACCTTCTGATCGTCCGCTTCAATGTCGCTGTATGCGAACGTCGTGTAGGACAGACCGAAGCCGAACGGGTACAGCACCGGCACGTTCGCGGAATGGTAATACCGATA
>JAFUDD010000255.1 GCA_017459315.1 Clostridia bacterium
GCAGACCGTGTATACGCTGTCGGTCGGGATGCCGGTCACGGTGCGTTCGCGCGTCGATGCGAACGTGTTCTACCCCGGCGAGATCTATAAGATCAACACCGACGAGCCGGTGCAGGACACCTCCGGCGGCTACTATTACGACGGCGGCAGCGGCGACCGGTCGAGTAAATACGCGTTCTACGTTTCGGTCGGCAGCATCGACGGGCTGATCATGGGGCAGCATGTCTATATCGAGCTCGGCGAGCCGAGCGAGGACGACGGCAAGCTGTGGCTGCCCTCCTATTATCTGATGCAGGACGGCGGCGCGTCCGTCTGGGCCATGAACGGCAAGGGGCGCATCGAGCGCCGCACCGTGCAGCTCGGCGCGTATCGGGAAGAAACCGACAGCTATGAGATCGTCTCCGGCCTTGGCTTCACCGACCGCATCGCGTTCCCGGACGAAACGATCCATGAGGGCATGCTCGCGAGCGAAACGACCTACGCGGGCGAAGGCGACGTTGTCACGCCCGATATGCCCGATCCGTTCGGCGGCGATCTCGAACAGGAATATTCCTTCGGGGAGATCCTGCCCGACGACGGCGAAATGCCGGAGCCGTATGACGCGATGTACGATCCGCCGGTGGATCAAAACGCCTATCCCGGCCTTGAGCCGCTGACCGACGATGTGCCGGAGGCCATGTCGGACGCGCTGCCGGACGACGCCGCGCCCGAAGCGGACGGAGGCGTGCAATGATCTTGGAGCTTTCGCACATCGAAAAGGACTACGGCACGCCGTCCTCGCCGGTGCCGGTGCTGCATGATGTGAACCTCACGCTCGAAAAGGGCGAGTATCTGGCGATCATGGGGCCGAGCGGCAGCGGCAAATCGACGCTGATGAACATTATCGGCTACCTCGACGTGCCGACGCGCGGCGTCTACCGCTTCGACGGCGAGGACAACACGCGCGCGTCCGACAGCAAAATGGCGACGGTGCGCAACCAAAAGATCGGCTTCGTGTTCCAGTCCTTCCACCTTTTGCCGCAGCGCCGCGCGTGGGAGAACGTCGCTCTGCCGCTGATGTATGCGGGCGTCGGGCGCAGGGAGCGCAAAAAGCGCGCGATCGAGGCGCTCGAACGCATGGGCCTTGCCGACCGCGTCGATTTCTACCCGACGCAGCTGTCCGGCGGGCAATGTCAGCGCGTCGCCATCGCAAGGGCCATCGTGACGCATCCGCTGCTGCTGCTGGCCGACGAGCCGACCGGCGCGCTCGATTCCAAGTCCGGACAGCAGATCATGGACATCTTCGACGAACTGCATGCGCAGGGCATGACGATCGTGATGATCACGCACGAACGCGCGATTGCCGAGCGTGCCGAGCGCATCCTCTATATCTACGACGGGTATCTGAAGGGCGGTGAGGACGCATGAGACCTTGGCTCAAGGCCATCATCATGATTCTGGTGATCGCGGCGCTCGGCGCAAGCGGCATCTTCGTCTATGCGCGCCTTGCCGGGAACAACCCCGTCGAGGTGACCCCCGCGAACTACTGGACGCTGCATTATATGCCGAACCAGTCCTACATCTACGGCATCGTCGTGTCCGACGAATCGCAGGCGCTGTATAAGAGCGGCGACCGCGCCGTGGAGGAAATCTTCGTCCACGAGGGCGATACCGTGCATATCGGCGACCCGCTGCTGCGCTACGATTCCACCAAGGACGCGATCACCTTGGAGGAAAAGCTGCTGGAGCGCGAAAAGCTCTACAACACGCTGCAGGCCGATTACGCCGAGTATAAAAAGTGGGCGCGCGTCGAGTACGACCGCGCGATCCCGACCTATACGCCCTCGCCCTCGCCTACGCCGCGCGGCTATACCGGCGCTGCGGCGCGGCGGGATAACGGCCCCGTCACGATGCGTCTCAGTAGCCGCGTCGTCTATGATCTTTCCACCCCGCTTGGCGGCAGGGGCAGCGCGCTCGATCCGTTCCGCTATACGGTTGCGGACGGCGAGCCGGTTCCCGCAGAGTTTCTGCGCTCTTTTTCGCAGCTGGCCAAGGACAATATGCGCACGTTCTTTGCGCTGCTCGTCGCGCCCAAGAGCGAGATCCTGATCGAGGCGAACCCGGACGAAACGATCTCCTTTGCGGTCACGGCGGAGGACCCCAAGCCCGCCGCGCCGGACTTTAACGAGCCGGTCGCGGGCGACGGCACCGAGGAGAAGCCGTTCGTGTTCCCGTATGCAAGCCGCGTCGAGGTGCCGACAGCGTTCCTGGCGCAGCTTTCCACGATGGCGCAGGCGCGGACGGAGAACGTCTTTGCCACGCTGCTGGCGGACGGCTTTACGGTCTCGCTGCGGTTCGGGCCGGAGCCGGAGGGCGGCTTTGCGCTGTATGTGACGGTCATCGAGCCGACGCCGACGCCGACCCCGTCGCCGACGCCCACGCCCACCCCCACGCCGTCCCCGACGCCGGAGGAGCCCACCCCGGAGCCCACGCCCTACACCCCGATCTATTACGGGCCGAGCCGTGCCGAGCGCGAGGAGTACGCCCGGCAGACGGCGCAGAAGATCCGCACCGAGGAGGTGCAGTACCGGCAGCTGGAGCTTGATATCTTCAAGCTGCAGACCTCCGGCGCGAACGGCGTCGTGTACAGCACGGTGGACGGCACGGTCATGACCGCGCTCGACCCCGCATCGGTGCAGAACGGCGAGCTGTTCTTGGAGGTGCGCGGCGGAACCGGCCTGCATTTAGCGAGTATCGTCGGGGAAATGGACTTGGAAAACTACCCTGTCGGCACGGAGTTGACCGGC
>JAFUDD010000256.1 GCA_017459315.1 Clostridia bacterium
GTATATCACACCGGAATTAAAGCAGCTTGAAGAAAAGATCCTTGGCGCCTCCGACCGGCTGATCGTTCTGGAAAGCGAGCTGTTCGGAAAGATACGCGAGACGTTGCTTTCGACGACGGATCGTCTGCAGCAGGATGCGTCGCTGCTTGCCGAGCTCGATGTATACCAGTCTCTTGCCGAGATCGCTGTATCCAACCGGTATATCCGTCCGACGGTAGCGGATACGCCGATTCTGCATATCGTAAACGGCCGACACCCGATCGTTGAAAAAACGTTAAAGGGAGATTTCATTCCCAACGATGTGACAATGGACACGGACGACAATCGACTGTTGATCGTGACCGGGCCGAATATGGCCGGCAAATCCACCTATATGCGGCAGATCGCCTTAATTGCGCTTATGATGCACATTGGTTCGTTTGTACCGGCGGATTCCGCGGAAATCGGGATCATTGATCGTATTTTCACACGAATCGGCGCAAGCGATTCTCTTGCATCCGGGCAAAGCACGTTTATGGTGGAGATGAGCGAGATGGCCAATATCGTGAACAACGCCACCAAGGACAGCTTGCTGATTTTGGACGAAATCGGACGCGGCACGAGTACCTTCGATGGGCTCAGCATTGCGTGGTCCGTACTCGAATACATAGCCAATCCCGTGCTTTGCGGCGCTAAAACGCTGTTTGCCACGCACTACCATGAATTGTCGGAGCTGGAGGGAAAGCTGCAGGGCGTCGTCAACTACCGGATCACGGTCAAAGAAATCGGAGACGATATTCTGTTCTTGCGAAAAATCGTTCGCGGCAGCGCGGATAAGAGCTTCGGCATTCAGGTAGCAAAGCTTGCCGGTCTTCCCGAAACGGTCATCGACCGTGCGAAGGAAATTCTGTCCGGCATTGAGCAGAACGACCTTTTGACCAAAGACGCAGGGGAGCGGCAGGCCGGTTCCGTCAATGCCGCGATCAGTCCCGTTGAGGCTTCGATTTTGAAGGATCTGCAAAAGCTTGACTTGGAGCAAATGCGGCCTATCGACGCGTTTATGAAACTGCACGAATATCTGGACGCCTTGCGTTCCTGAGAAAAGGAAAGTATGCCGCATATTCATGTATTACAGCCGCATATTGCCAACCAAATTGCGGCCGGCGAGGTGGTCGAAAGACCCGCATCGGTCGTCAAAGAACTGGTGGAAAATGCGATTGACGCCGGCGCTACGGCGATCACCATAGAAATCGAATACGGCGGGATGCGCTCCATCCGCATTGTCGATAACGGATGCGGCATCGAAAAAGCCGACTGCCGCAACGCTTTTTTGCGTCATGCAACGAGCAAGATCTCCTCAACCGAGGATCTTGACCGGCTGACTACGCTTGGCTTCAGAGGCGAGGCGCTCGCTTCGATTGCATCGGTTGCACGCGTTACGATGCTGACACGCACTGCCGATGCAGAAACCGGTACGCGTCTTGTGATCGACAACGGCAAAATCCTCTCGGAGGAGGACGCTGCCTGTGTTCCTGGTACGTCGTTTACGGTCGAGGCTCTGTTTGCATCCGTACCTGCCCGGCTGAAGTTTTTGAAATCTGCAAGAAGCGAAGCCGGGTATATCGGGGACTATGTGGCAAGGATGATTCTTGCTCGTCCCGATATTTCGTTCCGCTATGTTTCTGATGGAAAAACGGTTTATGAGACGTATGGTGACGGCGACCTTTACAATGCGCTGTACTGCGTCTATAACAAGACGATTGCAGAAAAGGTCGTTCCGCTTTCCTATGACAACGGATATATCAAGATCGAAGGATATTTGGGACTCCCGGAAATTTCAAGATCGAATCGGACATATCAAACGCTTTTGATCAACGGCAGATATATCCGCTCGTTTTCGATCGCAGCCGCCGCTTTGCAGGCGTATGATACGCGCATCATGATCGGAAAGTTCCCGTTCTTTGTGATTTCGATCACGATTGCGCCGCAGGAATTTGATGTAAACGTACACCCGACAAAGCTGGAGGTTCGCTTTGCGGACGAAACGCGCGTATGCGGCGCTGTTCGCGCAGCCTGCCGGGATGCGCTTTCCTCCTCCGCACAGCACGTCGAATCTGCCTTTGACACCGTTATGCCGAAGGATGTGCAGACTTTTGAGCGGAACGAGCAAACGGAGACAATCCAGACGAATCCGCAGCAGGTCGTCTTGCCAAAACCATCGTTTCGTGATTTTGCACCGGACGCTTCGGGAAACATGACATATCGGCCTTCCGGCAATACGGCGTTCACTTTTCATGAACGTCCTGTGACGAAGCCGTTCGTACAGACCGGAAGCATCGGCTCTGTACCGACTTATCGTATCAGTCGTCCGGAAACCGCCCCCAAAGCGCCGCTGCCGTTGCATGAGACGCTCGTTTCCGAGAAACCGATGCAGGTTATCGGCTGTGCCTTCAACGGATATTGGATCGTAGAGCGTGACGATACGCTGTATCTCATTGATCAGCATGCAGCACATGAACGAAGACTGTATGATCAGCTTGCAGCAAGAGAAATAGAAATCGCCTCACAACCGCTGCTTGTGCCGTATACGATTCGTTTGACCCCGTCCGAAGCCGACTCTCTTGCAACGCATAGGGCAGAAGTGGAGGAAATCGGATATCGCTTTGATGAAATCAACGGCCTGAACGCATCTGTTTCGTCTGTTCCGGTTTTGAATGGGCTGCAGTTAAAAGAACTGTATCTGCACGAAGTTCTCGCCGTACTCAATGAATACGGCAAACAGACGGTCGATCATATCGTGAAGGAACGTCTGATGCAAAGCGCATGCACGCATGCGATCAAGGCCGGGGAGCCAATGACGGAA
>JAFUDD010000257.1 GCA_017459315.1 Clostridia bacterium
AACCACATCGACAGCCCGGCTCATAGCATCACGCTCCTTTTACCTGCATTTTACCATATTATGCACAAATAATCAAATGAATTTGATAAAAACAGAATAAATCCGATATACATAAGCCGTCACGCTTCTGTAAAATCAAAGCAAAGGGAAAGGGATGCCTTCCCGAAGAATACAGAGACGGAGGAGTATACATGAAGAAACGGAGCAAGGGCAAGATCGTCGCAATCGCGATCCTGCTTGTCGCGGCGCTGGCGGTGAATATCGCGTGCGCAAGCCTCAATTCCATGATCACCGCATGGATGGGCGTTAACCTTAACCCGATGGTCACGGGCAGCAAGGCGTCTGCGTCGGCGGAGATCCTGTCGGTTGCCGACGCGACCGAGCAGAGCATGCAGATGGCCGAAACGCTGGAGGCCGAGGGTATCGTGCTGTTGAAGAATGACAACGCCGCGCTGCCGCTTGCGAGCGGTACGAAGGTCAACCTGTTCGGCTACGGCTCGGTGGATCCGATCTACGGCGGCACAGGCTCCGGCTCGGGCGACACGTCCAAGAATGTGGATGTCGTCAAGGGCCTTCAGAACGCAGGATTGGTCGTGAATGAGGAGCTTGTGAAGTTCTATCAGAATTCCGGCGTATCCCGGCCCAAGCAGGGCGGCTATTCCGGCTCGAACTTCACGCCTGCCGAGGTCCCGGCTTCCTCCTATACCGATGCGGTTTTGCAGCAGGCGAAGGACTTTTCGGACGTGGCGATCGTCGTGCTCTCCCGCATCGGCGGTGAGGGCGGCGACCTTCCGATGGATATGTTCGCGGCGGGCTATTCCAAGGCCGACGACGGACGGCATTATCTGGAGCTGACGCAGGACGAGGAAGACCTTTTGAACCTCGTCAAGGCGCAAGGCTTCGGCAACGTGATCGTGCTCATCAACTCGTCGAACGCGATGGAGCTTGGTTTTGCGGACGGCGTGGACGCGTGCGTTTGGGTCGGCAGCCCCGGCGCGGTCGGCTTTAATGCAGTCGGCGAAGTGCTTTCCGGTACGGTCAATCCCTCCGGTCGGCTCGTCGATACCTACGCGTATGATCTGACCTCCTCTCCGGCGTATTGGAACGCGGGCGACTTTACCTACGGCAACCTCAAGCGCAACTATGTTGAATACGCCGAGGGCATCTATGTCGGCTATCGCTACTATGAGACGGCGGCGGCCGACGGCTTTATCGACTACGAAAAGACCGTGCAGTACCCGTTCGGCTACGGCCTGAGCTATACGACCTTCACGCAGGAGATCGCGGGCTATTCCGACGGAAACGGCACGATTGCGATGCAGGTGAAGGTCACCAACACCGGCAGCGTCGCAGGCAAGGATGTGGTGCAGGTTTACTATACCGCGCCGTACACCAAGGGCGGCATTGAGAAGGCGCATGTCGCGCTGATCGGCTTTGCCAAGACCAAGGAACTGGCGCCGAACGAATCCGAGACCGTGACGATTGCGTTAAAAGCGGAGGATATGGCGTCGTTCGACGCGTTCGGCGCGGGCTGCTATGTGCTTGAAGCCGGGGACTACGAAATCAAGCTGATGAACAACGCGCATACCGTGATCGACAGCCGCACCTATACGGTGAAGGAGACGATCACCTATGGCGAAGGCCATGCGCGCTCGACCGATAAGACCGCCGCCGTCGCGCACTTTGCCGACGTGCAGAACGGCCAGATCACGGTCTATACCTCCCGCTCCGACTGGGCGGGCACGACCCCGACCGCCCGCGCGGACGGCAAGACGGCTTCCGACGCGGTCGTGAAGGCGTTCAGTGAAAAAGCGCCGTACGAAGTCAACGCCGCCGATCCCGCGATCGTCTATGCGGATCACGGCCTGACGCTGACCGACATGGCGGGGCTGGATTGGAACGATCCGAAGTGGGAGCTTCTGTTACAACAGCTTTCCGACGAGGACATGGCTTCGATGATTCTGAACGGCGGCTGGTCTACGCCTGCGGTTGCGAGCGTCGGCAAGCCTGCGACGAGCGATCTGGACGGCCCGGCGGGCATCAACTCGCTGGTCAGCTCTCTGCGCGGCGTTTCGTTCCCGAGTGAGGTCGTCATCGGCTCGACGTGGAATGAACCGCTTGTGGAGGAATTCGGTAAAGTGTTCGGGCAGGAGGCCGCAGCGAACGGCGTCGTCGGCCTGTATGCGCCGGGCATGAATATCCACCGCACGCCGTTTTCGGGCCGCAACTTTGAATACTTTGCCGAGGACGGGTTCCTTTCCGGCAAACTCGGTGCGGCCGAGGTGCGCGGCGCCAAGACGCAAGGCGTGTATCTGTACGCCAAGCACTTTGCTTTGAACGATCAGGAAAGCAACCGCCTTTCGATCTCCGTCTGGGCGAACGAGCAGGCGATCCGCGAGCTCTA
>JAFUDD010000258.1 GCA_017459315.1 Clostridia bacterium
GCCGCGCTGCGTGCGCACGCCGTAGGCCTTGCCGTTCTTGACAAGGATCTTATCGACCTGCTGCCGGTATTCGATCTGCACGCCCATCGCCTCGGCGCGCTCCGCCATCTTGAGGCTCATTTCGTGCGACAGCTTATGTGGGATATAGGAGCCGTAGCCGACGTAGTCCGCCATCAGCACCGCAAAGATCGTGAACGGCAGCTCGTCAAAGCCGGTGCCGACGTAGATCCAGTACGGGGCTAAAAGATCGCGCGCCTTTTGCGGCAGGTCGAACGTGTCCAGCACCTCTTTGGTGGAATAGCCCGCGGTCTTGACGAACGCTTCGTGCTTTAACAGCATCTGCACCTTGCTCATCGGGTGGATCGACAGCTCGTTGACCGAATCGAACACCGTGTGGCAGAGGTTCAGCACCTTCAATACCTTTTCATAGCTGCCCGGCGCGACCGAATCGACTTCCCTTGCAAACCGCTCGAAGCCCGGGTGCAGCGTGATTTCGACGTCCGGCAGCGACGCATGGTAGCACTCCGGCACCTTCATCCAGTCGATATCCACGCCCATGTCGTCGAAAAACTTGCCGACCTTGAGGCGATTCGACTTGTCGCCGATCGACATCATTTCGTGCAGCGCGGCCTCGATCTCGATCCCGCCGCGGACAAAGCTCGTCGCAATGCCGCCGGGCAGGTTGTGCCGTTCCAAAACGAGCACGTCAAGCCCCTTGTCGGCAAGCATCAGGGCGGAGCTGAGTCCCGCCAAGGCGCCGCCGATCACGATCACGTCATAGTGATCCTTATAAAATTTCATATCCTTCCTCCCTTTTTAGGAATGTCGTCCTCTTCACAGAAGATAAGGGAGCGGTAATGCCGCTCCCTTGTGATCGTACATCTCAGAAGAACCGCTCGACCAGCTCGCGGGAGTATTCGGCGGTTTCGTCCATGTCGCCGAAGCTCATGACCTCGCCGGCATAGAACGTGTCGTACTTGTCCTGCATGGCCTCGACCTTGTCATACCAGCCGTCGGCATAGTCCTTGGAGAAGACATGCGGGAAGTAGTAGACGCTCCACTCGTTGACGACGTTGGAAGCCGGGTTCTTCATGATCTTGAGGTCTTCGAGAACCGTCTTCTTGCACTCATCATACGGGATCTCGGCGGTGTCCTTATGCTTGCGCAGCGCGTAAGTCGTGATGACCTGATCCTTGGTGTCCTTCCAGCGGCGATAGTAGACCATCAGGTGGCCGAGGCGCTCCTTGGTCATGTTCTCGAACACGTAGTAGGAGATCTCCGGATGATCCTCGGGCTTGGTCTCGCAGGCGAGCACGTCGTAACGCTCATAGTCGATCTTACTGAACAGCGCCTTTTCGTCCTCGCGGGCGTCGAAGTATTCGACCATGCCCTTCTGCCCGTCGGCCCGCTTGTTCGGGATGTACAGCGGCGCGGTGACGATGATCTTGTCATACTCCTCAACGTTGCCGTTGACGGTGACGTACACCTTGCCGTCCTTGCGCTCGACCTTTTCGATGTTGCTGTTCAGGCGGGCGGGGTTCTTGAGGTGCGCATTCAGCTGCTCCCAAATGGACTGGGTGCCTTCATTCCACGTCCAGAGGTTGACCTTGACGAAGTTCATGCAGGTCTGGAAGTCCAGATACTTGAGAACGTAGGCCGCCGGGATCTCGTCGAAGTAGCCGTAGCCGAACGACGTGTACGGCCCGATCCAGATATCCTGGGTCAGCTCGACGCCGTTGAGCTTGCACCACTCGGAGAACGGCAGCGCGAGGTCCTTCAGGTTCGGGTTCTCGCCCTTGACCGGCTCACGCTTGGCGTTGACCTGAGAGAAGCCGTCGTAGCGGCCCTGCGCCACGCCGCGGTGACCGTTCACGTCATAGCCCTTATACTTGGTTTCGAGGATCTCGCCGAGCTTCTTGACCTGCTTCTTCATCTTCAAAAGACGCGGGATCTTGAGGATGTTCTTCTTCGGCTCGAACGGCTCGATGACCTTGCCTTCGCGGTTCTTGTAGTTACGGTTGAGCTTCGGGCCGTCGTGCGTGATGCCGCAGAATTCATCGACATCGTGAACGGCATAGTAGCTCGGCACGCCCATGATCGCGCCCATCTCATACCGGCGTCCGTTGTACGTCGGAGACCAGCACTTGCCGCCGACGCGGTCAAGCCGCTCTAAAATGGTGTAGTTGTTGTATCCTTTTTTCTCGAGGTACATACCTGCGGACAAACCCGCGGGGCCGCCGCCGACGATGCAGATGCGTGTGTTCTTGTCCATAAAAATCC
>JAFUDD010000259.1 GCA_017459315.1 Clostridia bacterium
ACCTGTTCAGCCGGCCAAAACCTTTTGAACAAATTTACGGATAAAATCCTTTCATCCCAAGTCTTAATGCAGTTACCATTAAGAAGCAGCGGATTCAACGCAGTGACATCTGAAATTTACAGTGAACAAAAACAGGGCTGTTCAATTGAGCAGCCCTGTTTTGATAAACAGATCTTTTTTCTGCCAGGTTTTTATATCCGGGACCTTAGCTCTGATATCAGAAACCTGACATCCGAAACCTTATTTCATGAAGGTGCCGGCGATCATTTCTTCTACGTAGGCAAGATACTTCGCCTGGACATCTTCCGGAACGAGGTCGCTGAGTTTACCGGCGGACAGAGCACCGTTTTCCAGTGTACCGTAAAGGGTCACACCACCAAAGGTTCCGTCCATGGTTGCCTGCATGGAAAGACCGACAAGGGAGGAGTTGTCTGTGACCTGGGAGCCGATGACACATTCGTTCTGGCCAAGAATGTCAGCAGGCTGGCCGATGTCATAGATCTTGATCTCACCGGCGGCTTTGTTGGCTTCGTCGATCGCCTGGCGGGCACCGGAGTCAACAGCGGAAGCATCGCCGAAGAAGACGTCTGCGCCCTGGTCGATCATCGCCTTGGCAAACTCAATGCCCTTGTCGCTCGCGGAGAAGGAGTTGGAATACACGATATCCAACGTCTTTACGGTCTTGCCGGCCTTTTCACCGACATAAGCCGCCGCTTCGGCATAGCCCTGATACTTGGCCTTGGTGGTGTCGAGTTCCATGCCGCCGATGAAGGCAATCGTGCCGGATTCGGTCATCAGACCTGCCATCGCACCGGCGATCCAGCCGATCTGCGACGCTTCCGGAAGCAGAGAAGTCACGTTCTTGTTCTTCGCCTGCGCGGGCGTGCCGACGCCGCCGTTCAGCAGCGCAAACGCGATTTCGGGATATTCCTCAGCCGCCTGCAGCACGGCATCGGTGTACTGGTTGCCCGGCGCATAGATCAGATCATAGCCGAGGTCGCAGTAGGACACTATGGTGTCATAGTACGCGGACTGATCGATCATATCGGAGTAGGCGGTTTCCCAACCGTTCTGCTTGGCTGCGTCGATCATGGCGTTGTAGCAGGCTGCGCCCCAGCCGCCGTCGGAAATGCTCGAGTCGCAAATCATAGCAACCTTGTAAGTCTTTGCAGCTGCCGCATTGTTGTCGGCTGCGGGTGCGCTCGTGTTTGCCGCGCTGCCGCCGCAGGCGATGAGGGACAGGATCATTACGATCGCGAGGGTCATGGACAACAGTTTCTTCATAGAACTCCTCCTTTGTGATATTCCATTTGGGATTTATTTTCAACCCGTTGGGTGAAAACCGAATGAAGCAGGCGCTTTTTCAGCGCTCCTCTTTGCGGTAGGGTTTGCCGCAGCTCTTGGGCCCCGCCTTCTTCATACCGATGAGCGCCAGCACCACGACCGTGGCGACATAAGGGATCATCTGGAAGAACTGATACGGCAGACCGAAGGACGCCACCTGCAGACGGATCTGCAGCGCGTCACAGAAGCCGAAGAACAGGCAGGCAAGCAGCACGCCGCTTGCGCTCCACCGCCCAAAGATGACCGCCGCCAGCGCGATAAATCCGCGTCCCGCAACGTTTCCGTCCACATAGGTGGTCGTATAGCACGTCGTCAGGTAGGCGCCGCCGATACCCGCCAGCGCGCCGCAGATGATGCTGGCAATGTACTTGGTGCGGATGACGTCGATGCCGAGCGTCGCCGCCGCGCGCGGATATTCGCCCACCGCCTTAAAATTCAGTCCGCTCTTTGTTTTGTTGAAGTAGATCGCCGTAAAGATCACCAGCGCATACGCCAGGTAGACCATGAACGTTTGATCCAGCAAGAGCCGGGTGAAAAAGTTCGTCGGGACAACGCCCATCGAGGAAGCCAGCGTGTTCATCAGCCGCACCTGCACCAGTTCGGAACCGCTGCCGAAATACACGCGATAGATGAACGCTGCAAGCGCCGGCGCAAAGATGTTGATTGCCATGCCGTAGACGATCTGCTCCGCACAGAGGGAGATCGTCGCATAGGCAAAGATCATATTGACCAAAATGCCGGCAAGCATTCCCGCCAAAACGCCCAGAATCGGACTGTCGGTCAAAAGGCTGACCATGAAGCCCACAAGGGAGCCGATCGTGGCAAGCCCTTCCAGCCCGATGTTGGTCAGTCCCGCCCGTTGCGAATACAGCTCGGCAAGGGAGATAAAGATCAGCGGCGTCGCCATGCGTACGCTGGCCAGGATCAAGTTGGTAACAAAGCTCATATCCATGCGTTATCCCTCCTTTTTCGCGGAGAAGATCCGCTCAAGCACCGCCTTGAATTCGGGCAGCTTCACCATGGCAAGTCCGGCAACCGTGAATACGATGACGAGCGCCTGGATGATTTCGGAAACGCTGGTCGGCACGCCGGTCGCCGCCTGCATTGTGGTGGAACCGACCCGAAGCGCGGCAAAGAAGATCGCCACCAAGATTGCCGCCAACGGATGCAGCTGCGCAATCAGCGCCATCGCCACGCCGTCGAATCCATACCCTGCCCCGAACCCGTTGATCAGCCGGAACTGCGTGCCCAAAAGCTCGGCGCTGCCGCCGATGCCCGCGATCACACCCGAGAGGATAAAGCTGAACAGGATGTACCGCTTTACGGCAAAGCCGTTGAATTCGGAAGCGGTCATATTCAGTCCCACCGCCCGCAGCTGGAAGCCCATCGAGGTATAGAACAGGAAGTAATAGATCAAAAGTCCGATCACGACGGCGATCACGAACGCGCTCGTGCACCGCAGTCCGAACAGCCGGGTCAGCTTCGTTTCATCCGGCACCGAAACGGTTTGCGGAACGCTTCCGTCGCGCAGCCAGTTGGTGTAAATCACGCCCATAAACAGGGTTGCCACGTAATTGAGCATGATCGAAATGATCATTTCGTTCTGTCCGCGGTAGATTTTGAGCACACCCGGCACGGCCGCCCACAGACCGCCGGCCGCGGCGCCGGCCAGAAGGCTCAGCACGATCGCCGGGAATCCGACGATCCCGCACTGCGTTGCAACATAGCAAGCGGCAATCGAGCCCATCAGGAACTGTCCTTCGCCGCCCAGATTGAACACGCCGCAGCGATAGGCAAAGCAGGCGCAAAGCGTCGTGAAGATCAGCGGCGTTGCGCGCGAAAGCGTGGTGCCGAGATTTCGAGTTGTGCCGAAAGCACCCTTCCATAGCGCGCTCAGCGCGACACCTGGGTTGGCACCCAGCACGAGCATGATGATGCATCCGATTAAAAACGCAAGCAGCACCGAAATGAGCGGGACCAGGACGCTGAAAAAACGGTTTCTGTTCATAGCGGTCTCCTCACTTTCCTGCCATTGCCAAAGAAATCTGATCGATGGGCGGATGCGAACCGGAGTATTCTCCCATGATCGTGCCCTCGAACATGACGACGATGCGATCGCTCATTTCCAAAATCTCATCGAAATCGGCTGAAACCAGCAGCACGCCGCAGCCCTTGTCTCGCGCGGCGATCATGGTGTCATGCACAAAGCGGGTCGCGCCGATGTCCAGTCCGCGGGTGGGATGAACCGCGACAAGCAGGTCGGGATTGTTTTCCAGCTCGCGCGCCAGAATCACCTTTTGCTGATTGCCGCCGGACAGGTTGCGGGATTCCTGCGCAACGGAGGTACAGCGGATATCGTATTTTTTCTGCATCGCCTCGGCATAGGTGCGGATTGCCCGCTTTTTCAAATGCCAGCCCTTTGCATCGGAAAAGCGCGGATCCCCGGTTTCCTTGAGCACGATGTTCTCCATGACCGACATATTGCCCACCAGGCCCATCTTGTTCCGGTCCTCGGGGATGTGCGAAACGTTTTCGAGGATGAATCCGTTCGGGGAGAACGTGGCGACCCGGCTGCCTTTCATATCCACAGTGCCGCTCTCCGGCGCAATGACACCGGTAACCAGCTGCGCAAGCTGACTCTGTCCGTTGCCGTCCACGCCGGCGATGCCGAGGATTTCACCCTTGCCGACCCGCAGCGTGACGCCGTTGAGACCGTTGTGCTTGCTCTGTTTGTGATAGTCCACGTTTTTGAGCTCGATGACCGGCTCTCCTGCCTCCGATACCTTGGTGTACTGCGACGGGGTCAGCTCTCGCCCGATCATCAGGTTAGCGAGCTCCTCGCCGGAGGTTTCGTTTCTCTGCAGCGTACGAACCGTTTCTCCTGCGCGCAAAATCGTGATGCGGTCGGAGATCTGCAGCACTTCCCGCATTTTATGGCTGATGAAAATGATGCTCTTGCCCTCATCCGTCAGCTTGTGAATGATGCGGAACAGGCCCTCCACCTCGATATCCGTCAGCGCGGCGGTGGGCTCGTCCAGCACCAGCAGCTCCGCGCCACGGTACAGCGCCTTCAGAATCTCGACGCGCTGCTGTGCGCCGACGGCGATTTCGGTAACCGGGCGATCCAGCTCCACGTCCAGTCCGTACCGGTCCGAAAGCTCCTGAATCTCCCTGCGCCGGGCGGCTTTGTCGATGAAGATGCCTTTGGTTTTTCGATCACCGAGGATGATGTTTTCAAAGACGGTCATGGCTTCGACCAGCATGAAGTGCTGATGCACCATGCCGATGCCGAGCTTCACCGCCGTTGCCGGAGAATCGATCGCAACCTGCTTTCCGCGCAAGTAAATACTGCCGCCGGTCGGCTGATAGAGACCGAACAGAATGTTCATCAGCGTGCTTTTTCCGGCGCCGTTCTCGCCGAGCAGCGTATGAACCTCGCCCTGAAGAACGCTCAGATTCACATCCTTGTTGGCATAAAAGTCACCGAATTTCTTCGTGATATGCTCCATTCGCAGAATCTCTTCCATCCAATTCCCCCTTTCCAAACGGTTCCGCCGCCGCTTCACCGGCAGCCGATCACTTGTCGATCAAAAAACGCACCGGAAGAACGGGATCATTCCCGACCGGTGCGAACCATATGACAAAATTTGTTTTTTCTCATGACAACAGGACAGACACATTTTGTCCGCTTTTTGTCAATGAACGAAATCGGCATCATCCTGTTTTTCTCCCATCGTAATTGATATTTGTATAATATCAAAAAATACAGAAAAACACAAGGGTATTCCGCGTTTTTTTCCGTAGATATACACTTTTTTGTCATATTTATGAGAAAATGCATCTTTTTCGCTTGCGCAAAGTCCGCCCTTCATAGTACACTGTATATAAAGTTCGTTTCATCCCGGACGGAACAAATCGGGGTGCTTTTTCCGAGCAGAAACGAATGATAAAAATGCGGAGGAAAGAGGATGCCGACAGAAGTCATTTACGGAATCATTCTTTTGACCGCCATCGCTGCCGGCGCGCTGCAGACGGTCACGGGCTTCGGCGCGGCGGTGATTCTCCTTTTGGCGCTTTCCCAGTTCTTCGATATGCTCACGGGGCCGGCGACGACCACTTTGGTATGCTTGTTTTTAACGATGGTGCTGTCCTGGCGGTATCGGAAGCACATCGAGTTCCGGCTCATCCTCACGCCGCTGATCCCCTATCTTCTGACCAGCACGCTGATCTCGCTGTTCCTCGACAAGATCGACC
>JAFUDD010000260.1 GCA_017459315.1 Clostridia bacterium
CGCGGACATGGCGCAAAGCGGCAGCATGTGCAGCATAAAGTGCCATACGCTGACATTGGCCCTGCCGTAGAGGAACAGGTTTTGCGGGCTGCCGAACGGCGTCAAAAGTGAGCCGCGGATCGCCGCAATGTTCTCCATCGAGATCACCGGCAGGATGTATTGCTCCTTGCCGCCGCCGCGAAACAGCAGGATCGTGACCGGCACGAAGATGATCAAGCTGACGTCGTTTGTCACGAACATCGACGAAAAGAACACGCCGAAGATCAAAAACAGCGTCAAAAGCACCATCTTACGTAGGTTCGCCGCGAGCGCGATCAAAGGCCGCAGCACGTTTTCCTGCTTGAACCCCTCCAGCACAATCAGCATCATCAGCAGCGTGCCGAGCGTGCGCCAGTCGATGGCGCCCAGCAGCGCAGCCGTCGGCGGCGTAATCAGCATCGCTGCGACCGCCGCAAGCACCGACACGGTCAGCATCGGTTCCTTTTTCAAAAAGGCCAGTACCTTTTGCATACGTTTCTCCTCATGCAGATTCGTCTTATCATACCGCGAAGCCCGCCAAAAAGCAAGATAAAAGCGCAGGGCAAATGCCCTGCGCCGGTTGACGGGATTCGGTTATCCGAGGGACGCCGTGATCGCGTCCAGCAGCTCGCCGTATTCGGTGAACGCCGAAAGCTGCGGGTAGTCTGCCTTGATCTTCTCGGTCGTGCGGAACAGAAAGCCCGCCTTGCTGTGCAGAATCATAGCGAGATCGTTATAGCTGTCCCCGACCGCAATCGTCGTGAACCCGACCGACTGCAGCGCGCGCACCGTGGCGAGCTTCGAATCCTTCACGCGCATGCGAATCCCGGTCAAAAACCCGTCCGCATCGACGACCAAGGAGTTACAAAAGATCGTCGGCCGGCCGAGCTTCTCAAGGAGCGGCTTAGCAAATTCCTCAAACGTGTCGCTTAAAATCACGACCTGCGCCCGGTCCCGCAGCGCGTCCAAAAAGGGCTTCGCGCCGGGCAGCGGGTCGATCTGGGCGATCACGGCTTGGATATCCTGCAGGCCGAGGCCGTGCTCCCTTAAGATTCCCATGCGCCACGCCATGAGCTTGTCATAGTCCGGCTCGTCCCGCGTGGTGCGGCAAAGCGACGGAATCCCGCTGACGCGCGCAAACTCGATCCAGATCTCCGGCGTCAGTACGCCCTCCATATCCAAACAGACCAGATCCATTTACCACTCCTTCTGCGCCGCCTTTTGCAGCACGTAGCTTTGCATGTCACAAACGTCGATCACGTCGCGGTGGCGCACCGGGCGCTCGGCAAGCGTCTTGAGGTTTTTGGGCGTCGGCACGCCGGTGAGCCGTTCGATCTCGGCCATCGAAGCAAACTCGTCCTCGCCCTGCGCGGCGCCGAGCCCCTCCAAAACCGCCGCCGGGAACTTATACGGCGAGGCGGTCGAAAGGATCACCACCGGCGCATGGCCGGGGTTTGCCGCCTTGTATTGCTGTGCGACCGCGTAGGCAACCGCCGTGTGCGTGTCCATTAAGTACCCGTATTGCTGCCAGACCGCCCCGATGGTCGCCTTGGTATCGGCGTCGTCGCAGAGCAGATACAGCAGCCGTTCGAGGTTCGAGGAAACGAGAATATCCATCGACGGCGAGACCGTCTTATAGAACGGGCGGTTGCGGTCGTAGACGCCGGTGCGCAGGAAGTCGGTCAGGATGTTGTTCGCGTTCGACGCGCAAACGAGCTTCCCCACGGGCAGGCCCAGCTCCTTGGCAAAGTACCCCGCCAGGATGTCCCCGAAATTGCCGGTCGGCACGCAAAAGTCCACCGGCTCGCCGGGCTTGACGGCTCCCCGCTGCACCAGATCCGCATACGCGCGGAAGTAGTACACGACCTGCGGGGCAAGCCGCCCGATGTTGATCGAGTTCGCGGACGACAGCCGCACGCCCTTGCCGTGCAGCAGATCGTCCTTTTCCACCGCCGCAAAGATGCGCTTCACGCCGGTCTGCGCATCGTCAAAGTTGCCGCGCACCGCGCAGACGCATACGTTTTGACCCGCTTGCGTCGCCATCTGCGCCTGCTGCACCGGGCTCACGCCGCCGTGCGGATAGAACACGATGATCTTCGTGCCCGGCACGTCCCGAAAGCCTTCCATCGCGGCCTTGCCGGTGTCGCCGCTCGTTGCGGTCAGGATCAGGATTTCGTCGGTCACGCCGCACTTTTCCCGCGCCGCCGTCATCAAAACCGGCAGCATCGAAAGCGCCACGTCCTTGAACGCGCTCGTCGGCCCGCGAAACAGCTCTAATATCGTGTCATCCCCGACCGATACCGTCGGCGTCAGATCGTCCGTCTCGAATTTGTTTTCATACGCGCGCTCGACAAGCGCCGCCATCTCGTCCTCGGTAAACGACGGCAGCAGCGCCGAAAGGATCTTTGTCGCCATGCCGCGCGTCGAAAGCGGCAAAAGCGATTGCCAGTCCGAAAGAAGGCCCGATAGCGAACGCGGACTGAACAGCCCGCCGTCCTTTGCCATGCCGTCTAAAATCGCCTCCGCGCTCGTGGCCGTCAGCGCATCGTTTCGCGTGCTTTGATAGATCATGTTCCTCCGCTTCTTCCGCAGTTTTTACAAACCCGGATGAAAATAGTGCTTGTCATATCGTGCCTAATATGATATATTGTTTGCGTGGAAAAGTCAAGCGTTTTTCTACGGCGGACAATTTCGTGATCATCAACAAGACCGCGCACGCGGCGGAAGGGGAAAAGGAAATGCAGATCGGATTGCTGGGCTATGGAACCGTCGGCAAGGCGTTTTATGCGTTGACGGAGGAGCAGTCCGGGCTGACCTGCAGGGCTCTTTTGACGCGCCGCCCGCGCGGCACGACCGCGCTTGAAACGGACGATTTTGCCGTGATCCTGAACGACCCCGCCATCGACACGGTCGTGGAGCTGATCGGCGGCATCCACCCGGCGTATGACTACATCGCGGCGGCGCTGCGGGCCAAGAAGAACGTCGTGACCGCGAACAAGGCGGTCGTCTGCGCGTACTATCCGGAGCTGATCCGCCTTGCAACCGAAAACGGCGTCTGCCTGCGCTGCACGGCGGCGGCGGGCGGCGGGATCCCGTGGCTCTGCTCGCTCGGTCGCGCGGCGCGGATGGATCGCATCACGGCGGTCGAGGGCATCTTAAACGGCACGACGAACTATATTGTATCGGAAATGACCGCGCGCTCCGCAGGCTACGGCGAATTGTTGAAGGAGGCGCAGCGGCTCGGCTATGCGGAGGCCGACCCGACCGACGATGTCGAGGGCTATGATGCGCGCCGCAAGCTCGTCCTGTCGGCGGATCTGGCGTTCGACACGGTCTTAAAGGAGGACGAGGTGCCGTGCGTCGGCATTTCGCATCTGAACGTCATGGATATCGCGTGGGCGCGCGAGCGCGGCCTTGTGTGGAAGCTGAACGCGCGCGCCG
>JAFUDD010000261.1 GCA_017459315.1 Clostridia bacterium
AACAGATGAAACGCCTGAAACACCAGTCCGAACGCGCGCCGTTCCCGCCTTTGCCCTTTGGCCCTCGGCGCGGACGCGTCGAACAGCGTTTCCCCATCCAATCGGATTATACCACAATCCGGCGTTTCAAGGAAGTTCAAACAGCGTAAAAATGTGGTTTTTCCTTCGCCGGAGGGGCCGATCAGCGTTAAAATCTCGCCGCGTGCCATCGAAACGTTCACGTCATGCAGCACCGGCACGCCCGCAAAGGACTTTCCGAGGTTTTCGATCTCTAAATATGCCATGCCGCACCTCACTCAAAATACGCCAAGCGCGCTTCCTCGCGCTTCAACAGCCACGACAGCAGCCCCGAAAACAGCAGATAGAACACGCCGGTCAGCAGCAGCGGCCAGATCAGCCCGTCGGACTTGATATACGCCTGCCCCGCGTAGGTCAGCTCATAGATCGCAATAATCCGCGCGAGGCATGTATCCTTGACGAGCGTGATCACCTCGTTGCCCATCGGCGGCAGGATGCGCTTATAGATCTGCTGCAGCTTGACGCGGAAAAAGATCTGCGCTTCGGTGAGGCCGAGCACGCGCCCGGCCTCGGTCTGCCCCTTCGGGATGCTCTCGATGCCGCCGCGGTAGATTTCGGAAAAATAGCAGGCGTAGTTCAGAATGAACGCTGCAGCCGCCGCGCCCATGCGCCCGACCGTCCCGCCGCCCCACAGGTTGCCGTCCTTCAGCAGCAGGCCGGGGCCGTAGTAAATCACGATCAGCTGCAGCATCAGCGGCGTCCCGCGCACGACCCACACCAGTCCGCGCACGGCCATTTGCAGCGGCTTCCACTTGGCCATCGACCCGAAGGCGATCACAAGGCCGAGCGGCAGCCCGCCGAGCAGCGTATAACAGAACAGCTGCAGCGACTGCAAAAAGCCGTTCGCAAGGGACAACAGGACTTCCCGCAGCATGGTCCGTTACCGGTCGATCAGGTCAATGCCGTAGGTTTCGGCGAGCGCCTGCAGGCTGCCGTCCGCAAACTTGCCGTCCAAGAACGCGTCGAGCAGCGCCGCAAGGTCGGAGCCTTTGCGGAAGCCAACGCCGTACTCCTCCTCGTTCAGCGCGTCCGCGATCACCAGATCCGGATAGCTCGTCCCCGCGCCGGTCATGGCCTTTGCCATCAGCCGGTCGATGATGCACGCCGCGCTCGCGCCGGACGCGACCTCCAGCAGCGCGTCGCCCTGCGACTGCATCGCGGCGAACTGCCAGCCGTTCTCCTTGCAAAGCTCCTCCGCCGCCGAGCCGGCTTCGACCGCAAACGTCATCGCCGCGTAATCCAGTCCATCGGCCTTATCGGCGGGCGCCACGACGACCTGCGCGTTGCCGCAATAGGGCTTGCTCGTCTGCATCGCCGCCTTCACGCCGTCCGTCAGCGTCATGCCGTTCCATACGCAGTCGATGTTGCCTGCGTCGAGCTCCAGGGTCTTGTTGTCCCAGTCGATCACCGTGAACTCCGCTTCGATGCCGAGGCTCTTGGCAAAGTCCCGCGCCAGATCCGCGTCAAACCCGATCCACGTGCCGTCCGGCCCGATGTAGTCCATCGGCTCAAAATCTGTAATGCCCACAACGAGCTTGCCCTTCGCCTTCACCTTGTCCGCATCCGTCTGCGCCGTC
>JAFUDD010000262.1 GCA_017459315.1 Clostridia bacterium
CTGATCCTGACCGGCCTTGCCGTGCGCTGTCGTCCGCGGCTCCCCGCCGTCGGGCGTCTGCATCCGTATGCGCTGCTGTCGCTGCTGCTCGGCGCAGTCGGCGGCTATCCGGTCGGCGCAAGGGTGCTGGGCGAGGGACTGCAGACCGGGGCGCTTTCCGACCGCGAAGCGCGGCGCTTTTCGCTTGCCGCAAGCCTGCCGAGCCCCTCCTTTTTGATCTCCGTGACCGCGCTCGGCCTGTTCGCCTGCCCCGCCGCCGCACCCGTGCTGTGCGCCGCCGTCTACGGGACTGCGCTGCTTCTGTTTTTGCTGTGCTCTTTTTCACGCGCCGATGCGCCGCCGCTTGCCGAGGCGCGTGCGCTTTCCGCCACGGACGTGTCCGGCGCGATCATGGACGGCATGAACGCAATCCTTCGCATCGGCGGGTGCATCGTGCTGTGCCGGTGCCTCGCCGCCGTGCTCGAAGCCGCCGGATTGGTACGCGTGTTATCGGGTATCCTGCCTTGGGATGAGGCCGTGACCGGCGCGCTCCTTGCCGGTCTTTTGGAAATGACAAGCGGAACCGCCGCTGTCGCCGCGCTGCCGCTACCGCTTTTTGTGCGGCTGCCGCTGTGCGTATTTTTGCAGGTGTTCGGCGGGGCGTCGGTGCTGCTGCAGATTCGCTGCTTTCTGCCGGTGAAGGGCTTTGTGCGTGTCGTTATGGCAAGGCTCGGCATGGCGACGCTTTCCGCGCTCGTCTGCTATGGTCTTTTGCAGCTGCTGCCGCCCGCCCTTGCGCCCACAATGGCGTCGCCGGATGAAATGCTGCAGCGTGCCGCGCTGCTCCCCTCGCTGCTGCTGCCGTGCGCGCTCGGTTTGGTGTCGGCGGTGCTGTTCGGCATTTGGCTGACGCCGACGGCGACACAGAAATGAAATCTGTTCCCCGCACAAAATCCATTGCGCGCTTTGCTTTCTTCATGCTATAATACAGCATCATACCCGCCAAGGAGGTTCGCCGTGCGCCGCTGGATTCTTGCCCCGCTGCTTGTCGTGCTGTCGATCGTGCTCGCGTTCGGCGTGCCGCTGTTTTTGGTCGCCATCGCAGTTTCCAACGCCATCGACGCCTCCCCGCAGCCGCTGATCGGCATGAGCTATGTGTTCGGCGCATTTTTGATCCTGCTCACCGGCATGCTGCTACTGCGCCTGCGCCGCTATCGTCGCCGCAGTAAAAAGGGGCTTGTGTACAGCGATTCCTACCTCGACGCCGCCGAGCTGCGTTCCGAGGTCACGCTGTCGTTCGGAACCGTCGTCAACCTTATTTACGTCATTTTCAAGCTGCTGATGGCGGCGCGGTACAAGACGCTGCTGTTCGCCGCCGAAGCCGTGTACTACCTTGTGCTGTCCGTGATCCGCGTGCTGCTCGTGTTCAATACCGCCGCCGGACGCCGCCGCGACAACGCCTATTATGCCGCGTGGAAAAGCTATCGCCGCTGCGGATGGCAGCTGCTGCTCTTGGAGCTTGCCATGAGCTTTATCATTCTCCAGTCGCTCGCGTACAGCACCGACCGCGTCAGCCTGTCCGCGGTCGTGATCGGATCCGCACTGTGGGCGTTCTACCGACTGACGATGGCGGTGGTGCAGCTTGTCAAGTTCCGCGGCTCCGAACGACCGTTTTTGTCCGCCTCGAAGCTGATCAACCTGTCCGCCGCGTTGATGTCCATTTACATTTTGCAAAACACGCTGCTCGTCCACTTTGCCGCGTCCGAACTGTTTCGACAGCGCATGAACCTCGGCTTCGGCATGGCGATCTCCGCCGCAGTCATTGCGATTGCCATTTCGATGATCGTGATCGGTTCGGGAA
>JAFUDD010000263.1 GCA_017459315.1 Clostridia bacterium
GGGTTATGTAGATTATTTCCTGATTGTCTGGGATTTTATCAATTATGCGAAATCCCATGACATTATGGTGGGTCCCGGCCGTGGCAGCGCTGCCGGCAGCCTGGTCTCCTACTGCCTGAAAATCACCGATATCGATCCCATACGCTACAATCTGATTTTCGAACGGTTCCTGAATCCGGAGCGTGTCTCGATGCCGGATTTCGACGTAGACTTCTGCTATGAACGGCGACAGGAGGTGATTGATTACGTCGGCCGTAAATACGGCGAGGGACATGTAGCGCAGATCATCACGTTCGGTACGCTCGCCGCAAAAGCCGTAATCCGCGATGTAGCGCGCGTGTTGCGCGTACCGTATGCCGATGCAGACAAGCTCGCCAAGCTTGTTCCGAATGTGCTGAAAATGACCTTGGGCGAAGCGTTGAACCTATCGACCGAGCTGAAAACACTGTATGATACCGACCCGACGATGCGCAAAGTGCTCGACTTCTCGATCAAGTTAGAGGGACTCCCGCGGCACAGCTCGACCCACGCTGCCGGCGTCGTCATCTCCGGCGTACCGCTGAACACGGTCGTGCCTCTGCAAAGCAACGACGGTGTTTTAACAACACAGTTCCCGATGACGACGCTCGAGGAGCTCGGCCTTTTGAAAATGGACTTCCTCGGGCTTCGCACGCTGACGGTGATTCGTGACGCGTTATCCTATATTGAAAAGCAGGGAAAACCCGTGCCGGATTTTTCCAAAAACGATTTCGACGATCCCGCCGTATGGGAAATGATTGCAAGCGGCGACACGGACGGCGTGTTCCAGTTGGAATCTGCGGGCATGCAGCAGTTCATGCAGCAGCTGAAACCGGACTGCTTCGAGGACTTGATTGCAGGCATTTCTCTGTACCGTCCCGGCCCGATGGATCAGATCCCGCGCTATATCAAGGGAAAACACGAAGCCGGAAATATCACCTACGCGCATCCGCTGCTTGAGCCGATCCTATCCACGACCTACGGCTGTATGGTTTATCAGGAGCAGGTTATGGAAATCGTGCGCTCACTGGCTGGGTACTCTTACGGCAGAAGCGACCTTGTGCGTCGAGCCATGGCCAAGAAAAAGCATGATGTTATGGCACAGGAACGGCAGTATTTCGTCTATGGTACGGAGGGCGTGGACGGCGCGGTCAAGCGTGGCGTTCCGGAGGACGTTGCAAACCGGATCTTCGACGAAATGATGGACTTTGCTTCCTACGCGTTCAACAAAGCCCACGCCGCCTGCTATGCCGTTGTCGCCTATCGCACGGCCTACCTGAAAAAATACTATCCGGTCGAGCTGTTGACAGCGACGATCAACGGCTACCGGAGCAATACCGAACAGGTCAGTAAGTATGTCTATGCTGCGCGACACATCGGCATCAAGATCTTGCCGCCGGACGTGAATCAATCCGAAGCCCTGTTTTCCGTGGAGAACGGTGCGATCCGCTTCGGACTTGGCTGCGTGCGCAGCGTGTCCGAGGGCGTCATGACGCAGATGACGATGGATCGAAGGCAGCGCGGGCCGTTCAAGAGCTTTATGGACTTTGTCGAGCGTACAAACGGCCTGAACAAACGAATGCTCGAAGCGCTGATTTACGCCGGTTGCTTCGACAGTATGCACTATACCCGCAGCAGCTTGCTGAAGGTGTACGAAAAGGCGCTGGAAGCAGCTGTCAAAACGCGCAAGTCGCATGAATCCGGCCAGTTCTCACTGTTTGATTTCGACGATACCTCCGCCGCTTTGCAGAGCGCCGAAATCACCATTCAGAGGGTGCCGGAAATGGCGCCGAATGTGCTCCTGCAGCGGGAACGGGATGCGACGGGACTGTATTTATCCGGCCATCCGCTTGACAATTA
>JAFUDD010000264.1 GCA_017459315.1 Clostridia bacterium
CACGCATGAGAAATTGGCTGCCCAATTTGCCGATCATTCTGCACACCGAAGCTATGTATGCCTCGTTCACGGCAATCTGAAAGAGGATAACGGCACGATCGACGAACCGATTGCGCGGCACCCTGTGGATCGAAAGCGTATGGCTGTCGTTGCGGACGGAAAGAGAGCCGTCACGCATTGGCGTGTGCTGGAACGCTTCGGAGATGCAACCTTTTTGCATGTGGAATTAGAGACCGGCAGGACGCATCAGATTCGTGTTCACATGGCCTATGGCAAACATCCGATCATCGGCGACCCTTTGTATGGCTCGATTGCGCCGAAGCTCGGTCTGTATTCGCAGGCCCTGCATGGATACAAGCTTGTGTTTACCCACCCGAGAACGGGGGAACGGATGACATTTACGACGCCTATGCCGGACGATATGATAACGGCCTTAAAGCGATTGTCGGTCGATGCAGCCCATAAAACATGGACAGAAAAAGGAGATATTCTGTTGGCATGAATCATTCGATGAGAAAACGGATAGCGTCTGCGCTGTTCGCTCTATTATTGCTACTGCAAACGCTCGGCTGTTCTTATGCGGTGTTGGGATGCACCGCGTTCAGCTGCGCTTCCTGCACGCCCGAAGAAGTCAAAGAGCAAATCAAAGAGCAGGTTACCGAAACCGTCAAGGAAGAGCTGACCGGCAAAATACCGGAGCTGAGCGAGCTTTTGGACACAACGGCGCAAAAGCCAAGCGAGGTCGTTGAGAAGGAAAATGGAAATCCGCAGACGAACGAAGCCTTTCTGGCGTTGGATCGTGAAATTTTCACCTGGTATGCGACGGATGATATCACGATGCTCGATCAGTTCTGTTATGATCCCTCCGCTTTCGGCATCGACGAATCCGCGGTTCCTGTTATCTTAGGCGATTTATCCGAGGAGCATCATGCGGAATGGATCACATCGTGCAGACGATGGCTCGACCGGCTGCAAAAATTCGATGCGGACAATCTCAGCGAACAGTACAGGTTTGCTTATGATACTTATATCCGCTATTTTGAAAACGAGCTGGAGAGCGAAGACCTTTTCTATTACTATGAACCGCTTGAAGAGTACGTCGGAATCCATGTGAACCTGCCATTGCTTTTCGGCTTATATACATTCCGGAACATTGCCGATGTCGAGCATTATTTGACGCTCCTGCAGGATGTGCCGCGCTACTTTGGACAAATTCTTGCCATTGAGCAAAAACGCGCGGAGCTCGGGATTTTCATGACGGAAACTTCCTTGGAAGCCATATTGACAGACCTCGATCACGTCATTGAGAATCGCAATACAAGTTATCTGCAAACGACTTTCCGCGAGGCACTTGATGACGCGACATGGATCGACTGCGAGCAAAAGCTGGCCTACTATCAGCAAAACGATGAGATCCTACGGACGGTTTATACAGACGCCTATCAGACGCTTCGAGATGGACTGTCCGCTCTGCAGCCATATTGCAGAGCGAAAGTCGGCGCAAAAGAGCTTGGTGCGGA
>JAFUDD010000265.1 GCA_017459315.1 Clostridia bacterium
CCTGCGCGTCAAACACCTCGCAGATCGTGCGATAATCGCCGAACACGGTCAGTTTGTCGCCGGTTTGAAACACGGTGTCTGCGGTCACCGGCTCGGCTTTGCCGCGGTCAACGAGCATCACAAGGATGTTGTGTTCCTTTTTGATGCCCAATTCGGAAAGCGGCTTGTTCACATACGCTTCCGGCACCTTGCTCAGCGTGATCTGCGCGATGCTGTCATCGCCGATGTAGTCGAGCAGCAGAACGCTGTTTTCGTTTTCCCGCCGGACAATTTTACCGACGATCTTTTCCAGCAGCCGTTCGCCCCAGGTGCGAACCTTGGGAATGCGGATGAACAGCACGATCACGACCGCTGCCGACAGCGGAATGATCATGCTGATGATGTCGGATACGACCTCCGAAATTTTCAAAGAAAAGAATACGTTGACCAACGCGGAAATGATCGTCACATTGAATACGTAACCGAACAGCATAATCACGCGCGCAAGCCGCCGCCGCGATTTCGACGAAAGGAGCAGCTCGCTTTCGTGTGTCGTATAGCCGCAGCCGGTCAACAGCGAAATGACCTGAAACCGCGCTTTTTCGTCGGGCACGCCGGTAAAGCGGAACAGCATCGTGAACAGTTCGGAGATCACCCAGTAGATCAGAATGATCAGGGAAAACAACGTTAACGCAAGATAGATATTCATAGGATTCTCCCTGTCAGAATCGGTTATATGATATATCAGTCTACCATGATTCTGCCGCATTTGCAAGCCGCGAAGACAGAAAGAGTCGCCTGTTTAGGGAGGGCTTATATACATTTTGCATCAGCGCCCGCAAAACAGCAAGGCCTGTTCTTGCAAGGCTGCATGCTTGGAGATTGTCAAAGCGGCTTAGCTTTTAGACCGCCTTTCCTTGGCATATGCCAAAACGCGGCATCCGGCCGCAGACAGGGAGGGGCGTTTGTTGATATGCCGCGAGGCAGGGGGCTTTTCTTTCGCAGCAAAAGCTGTTATAATGACTTCCTGTCAGACGGCGGCAAGGCGGCTGCCGAAAACTGTAATGTGAGGTAAGCTATGTTTTATGCCATCCATGAATCGCTGATGCCATGCTCGTTGGCGGAGGTCAAGGCGCTGCCGGAGGATGTGCCGTTTGTTGCCGTTCTGAACGGCGGGGAATGGAGGAAAATCGGTACAGAGCTCGGCATCGAGATAGACATGGAGATGGATCTCGATGCGCCGCGGGAAACGAAAGCCGTGGTGAACCGGGATTCGCTGACGGGCTCCTTTTCGATCCCGGATCGGGAGCAGATCAGCGGCGCAAGGCATACCTTCTCCTTCGCATTGAACGAGCGCGGCGTGGTGCTGGTCGAGGAAGGGGATTATATCGCCCGGAAGGTGGCGCAGATCTGCCGCAGCAAGAAATGGCGGCTGCCCGGACTGGAGCGGTTTTTGTACGACCTGCTGGAAACGATCATCGCTCAGGATCTGCCCTTGCTCGAAACGATGGAAAAGCGGCTGAACGCGATCGAGGAAGCGATCCTGCGCGGCAAGGTGGAGGCCTATCCGCAGGCGCTGAACGATATCCGGGGCGACTTATTGGATCTTCGTGTGCATTATGAGCAGCTGATCGACCTCGGACAGGAACTGGAGGAGAACGAAAACGGCTTCTTCCGCGAGGAAAACCTGCGTTACTTCCACATGTTCACCGAGCGCGTCATGCGGCTGCAGGACATGGTATCGGGACAGCGGGAATACGTAGTGCAGCTCCGCGATCTTGTGCAGGTGCAGATGGATGTGAAGCAGAACCGCATCATGACGCTGCTCACGGTCATCACGTCGATCTTTCTGCCGCTGACGCTGATCGCCGGATGGTACGGCATGAACTTCAAATATATGCCGGAACTGGACTGGAAATACAGCTATCCCGCCGTCATTCTTGTGTCGGTCGGCATTGTGATCGCCTGCATCTGGTACTTTAAGAAAAAGAAGTGGATGTGAGGCGCTGAACGTTCAGAGAGCCTCTTTGCCATAAAAAATTCGCCCCGCTTGTCGGTATCGCATCGAAGCACCGATCAGCGGGGCGCTATGTATTTTGAAAGGGTATGGCGGTCAGTTTAGGCTGATCCAGCTTTCGTCTGCGGGATTGTCACGGAAGGCCAAGAGCGCCGGGATCTGCTCGGCGCGGATATAGCCCGCGTCGGCGGCGACGGTCAGCAGCGTGTCGTAATCGGAAGTAGATACGTTGACAAGATTGTGTTCCGCAAGGCGGTCGGATACGGCATAGCAAAGCTCATGGCTCAACAGGGAAGAATACACATAATAGTATTTGTCGTCGATCTTGCGGATCGAGCTGGCCTCAAAGAACGGATGTGATTCAAACGGCGTGCCCTTGGCCTTCTTCGCGCCGGGAACGATCGGATGCTCGCCGCCGCGCACGGTTTTCATATCCGGTTCGAGC
>JAFUDD010000266.1 GCA_017459315.1 Clostridia bacterium
ATAACCTCTCTTTGCAAGACAGTATACCGTATTTGATATAAGATTGCAATTTGATTTTCGTGCGCATCTTGTAAAAAACGACGCAAACCGCATAATTCGATTGCGTAAGGGGCATAACTTTGTTATACTATTATAATGTAGTTTTGAACGATTGAGGTCATGCGTAATGACGATTTGGGATATCCTGCTGATCGGTGTCGGTCTTTCGATGGACGCATTTGCCGTGTCCATGTGCCAGGGGCTTTGCATGGAGCGCGTAAAGCCCGGTCACGCGCTGCTGATCGCGCTGTTTTTCGGCGGCTTTCAGGCGCTGATGCCGTTTGGCGGCTTCGCGCTTGGCTCGACGTTTTCGCGGCTTGTCACGATCGGGCCTTGGATCGCCTGCGGCGTGCTCGTCATCCTGGGCGGCAAAATGGCGCTGGACGGCATCCGCGACGCCGACAAGGAGGATGATCTCTCGCTGGCGAGCATCGGCAAGCTGTTCCTGCTCGCGATTGCAACGAGCATCGACGCGTTCGCTGTCGGCATTTCGTTTTCCATGTCCGGCGACGTGGTATGGGCCGGCGCAGGGACGAACATCTTCTACGCCGTTGCGCTGATCGGCGTCACGACATTCGTGCTGTCCTTTATCGGCGTGCTGCTCGGCAACCGCTTCGGTCTGAAATATAAGCGCCGCGCCACCGTGTTCGGCGGCGTCATTCTGATCTTGATCGGCATTAAAATCGTATTGGAAGCCTACGGCATTTGGGAATCGCTGTTCTCCTGCCGTTTTTAAGGAGCGTATGAACCATTCTTTCCTGCAACCGTATCGGCGTGCTGCCCTGTCCGCCTTGGCGCTGGGCTGTCTGCTGCTGCCTGCTGCCTGTCAAAAGGAAGCCGAGGCGCCGCCCACGCCGGAGCCGATCATGACGATTGCGCCGACCGCAACGCCGACTGCCACGCCGACGCCTACCCCTACCCCTACCCCGACACCCACGCCGACCCCTACCCCGACGCCGACGCCCACGCCGACCCCGACGCCGACGCCCATTCCCGGCCTGATCGGCGGGAAATATGAAGTATTCGATTACAGCGGCGAACCCGTAACGGACGAAACGCGCTATGTGAGCGATCAGGTCTCGATCACCGTCACAAAGTATACCGAAAATCCGTTCAGCAAAAAGAACACGCTTGTCTACTTTGTCACGGATATCTATGTGCAGGATATTTCTTCCCTGCGTACCGAGTCGGCCAGAGGATTTGACCGGAACAACGCAACGTATATCGACCGGATCTGCAAAAAAGCCGACGCCATCGTGGCTGTGAACGGCGACTATCACGGTGCCAAGAGCAATTCGCTGATCGTGCGCAACGGCACGGTCTACCGCGCCAAATCATACCGCGGGCGGGATATCTGCCTGCTGCATCGGGACGGTTCCATGAGCGTGTACAGCTATGACGATTTCGACCCGAATATGGATCTGTCCGACGTGTGGCAGGGCTGGCAGTTCGGGCCGTACCTGATCAACGAGGACGGCACGCCGCGCACCGAGTTTCCGACCTATCAGATCAAGACCAACAACCCGCGGACGGTTCTCGGCTACTATGAGCCCGGGCATTACTGCTTTGTCGTCGTGGACGGTCGCCGCAGCGGATATTCGCAGGGCTTGACGCTGAAGAATCTTGCGCAGCTGATGGTCGATCTCGGCTGTGTGCAGGCGTACAACATGGACGGCGGCGCATCGTCCCAGTTTTTCTGGAACGGCGAGCTGTTTAACCGGCCGAGCGGCGACGGTCTGCGGCCGATAACGGATATCGTTTATCTTGTGGAGCCGGTCTTTGACTCCGAGCTGCCGCTGCCCGAGGAGCCGGAAGAAACGCCTCTGCCCGAAGAAGCGGAAGAAACGCCGCTGCCGGAAGAGCCGGAAGAGCCGAAAAATACGCCGTTGCCGGAGGATGAGCTCGGCCCCGATGAAATGGAGCAGATGCCCCTGATCACAGACGGCGAGGACATCGACCTTGACCCGCCCGAAGGCACCGCCGAAGCCGACGGGGACGAGCCGTTGCCAGAGGCGCCCAAGGAAACGCCCGCGTCATAAAAACATACGGAACGAAACCGGTTCCGGGAAGGATATTTTACATCATGAAAAAGCTGCTGTGGCTGCTTTGCCTGTGTTTGCTGACAGGCTGCGGCTTATACCAACTGCATACCGAAGCGCCGGCAGAGACCGCTTTGCCGACCGCTGCCGTCACCGAAGCGCCGGCCGAGCTGACAGCTGAGGTGAATGTGACGCTGCCGCCGGTGACGGCAACACCGTCTCCGACGCCGATCCCGACGCCCGAACCGACCCCCACGCCAACGCCGACGCCGGAGCCGACGCCTACCCCGTCGCCGACGCCCGAGGGCTTGCTCGGCGGCGATTATGACGGGTTCTGGTACGGCGAGGGACATATTCAAAATGAAACCGCCTATATCAGCGATACGGTATCGGTCACGATGGAAAAGTTCACCTCTTCCCCGCTGACCAAATACCTTGTCTATTATGTCGTCGATATCCATGTACAGGATGTGGAGGCGCTGCGCACGGAAAGTTGGGACGGCGCCTTCGGCACGCGTGCCAAGAACGGAAAGCTCTGGACGCCGTTTTTGCGCATGTTGGAAAACGTCAATCCGATCACGGCAATCAACGGGGATTACTATTCCTACAACATCCACCGTGGGCTTGTGATCCGCAACGGTGAACGCTATGAGCCGAACCCGTGGAAGCCGTGGATCGGGCGCGAAATCCTGCTGTTGAACCGTGACGGCACGATGGAAACCTACGAATCCGACACCTTCGACGCCGACAGCCGGGATCTTTCCAACGTGTGGCAGGCATGGGAAT
>JAFUDD010000267.1 GCA_017459315.1 Clostridia bacterium
CAACAAGAGCTATGAGCTGACCCGCCGCTGGAACATGTGCGCCGTGATCACCGACGGCACCGCCGTGCTGGGCCTGGGCAACATCGGCCCCGAGGCCGGCATGCCCGTCATGGAGGGCAAGTGCGTGCTGTTCAAGTCGTTCGGCGACGTGGACGCGTTCCCGCTTTGCATCAAGTCGCATGACGTGGACGAGATCGTGAACACGATCTACCTGCTGTCCGGCTCCTTCGGCGGCGTGAACTTAGAGGACATTTCCGCGCCCCGCTGCTTTGAGATCGAGCGCAAGCTCAAGGAAAAGTGCGATATTCCGATCTTCCACGACGATCAGCACGGCACCGCCGTCATTACGCTCGCGGGCCTCACGAACGCGCTGAAGGTTGTGGGCAAGAAGAAAGAGGACGTGAAGGTCGTCACTTCCGGCGCGGGCGCCGCGGCGATCTCGATCGTCAAGCTGCTGCTTTCCGCCGGCTTCAAACATATCACGATGTGCGACCGCAAGGGCGCGATCTATAAGGGCCGCGACGGTCTGAACTGGATCAAGGAGGAGATGGCGGAGGTCACGAACCTCGAGCACAAGGCGGGCAGCCTGGCCGATCAGCTGGTCGGCGCGGATGTGTTCATCGGCGTTTCGGCGCCGAACACCGTCACGACCGAGATGGTCAAGACGATGAACCGCGACGCGATCATCTTTGCCTGCGCAAACCCGACGCCGGAAATCTTCCCGGACGATGCGAAGGCGGGCGGCGCCAAGGTCATTGCGACCGGCAGAAGCGACTTCCCGAACCAGATCAACAACGTTCTTGCGTTCCCGGGCATCTTCCGCGGCACGTTCGATGTGCGCGCCTCCGATATCAATGAGGAAATGAAGATGGCGGCGGCGCAGGCGCTGGCCGACCTGATCTCCGATGAGGAGCTTTCCGCCGACTACATCATCCCCGCCGCGTTTGATAAGCGCGTCGGTCCCGCCGTGGCAAAGGCGGTCGCGGAAGCGGCGCGCAAGTCCGGCGTTGCCAGAATTTAACGGAACGGTAAACCGAAAGGAGTTTAATACACTATGGCTATGTTCAACAAGGAAAAGGTACACCTCGGCATCGCACCCATCGGCTGGTGCAACGACGATATGCCGGAGCTCGGCGCGGAGAATACGTTCCGTCAGACCGTCTCCGAAATGGCGCTCGCGGGCTTCACGGGCTGCGAGATCGGCAACAAGTATCCGAAGGACCCGAAGGAATTGAAGTGGGAGCTCGATCTTCGCGGGATGCGCATTGCGAGCCGCTGGTTCTCGTCGTTCCTGCTCACCAAGCCCTTGGAGGAAAACATTGCGGAGTTCAATAAGGAACTGGACTTCTTGGCCGCCGTCGGCGCAAACCGCATCAACGTTTCCGAGCAGAGCTATTCGATCCAGGGGCAGACCGAAACGCCGATCCTCACGGGCGGCCATAAGCACGTGATGAACGACGAGGAATGGGATCGTCTGTGCAAGGGCCTCGACGCGCTCGGCAAGATCGCCGTGGAACGCGGCTTCAAGCTCTGCTTCCATCATCACATGGGCACCGTCGTGCAGACCGCCGAGGAGACGGATCGCATGATGGCGAACACCGATCCGCGCTACGTCTTCCTGTGCTACGATACCGGTCACTTCACGTTCGCGGGCGAGGATCCCCTGACGATGCTCAAAAAGTACGTGGATCGCGTCGGCCATGTCCACCTCAAGGATATGCGTCTCCCGGTCGTCGAGGAAGCAAGAAAGAACAACTGGTCGTTCCTGACCGCCGTGCGCAACGGCGCGTTCACGGTTCCCGGCGACGGCGACGTGGACTTCGACCCGGTGTTCAAGGTGCTGTCCGACGCGCACTATGAGGGCTGGCTGCTTGTCGAGGCGGAGCAGGATCCCGCCAAGGCAAACCCGCTCGAATACGCGATCAAGGGCCGCAAGTATATCGCGGAGCATACCGGTCTGTAAGGAGCGATTATGTATTTTACCAAGGAAATCCGCCGCGGGTATAACGCGTATATCGACGCCGCGGTTGACGATCTCGGCACGCAGATGGACGTCGGCCTGCTCGTGATGGAGGACGGCGATACCTATACCATCGAAGCCGATGAAAAGGAAACCGCCGTTCTGCTGTTTGAAGGCAAGGTCACGTTCCGCTATGCGGACAAGACCGTGGAGGGCGACCGGCCGGACTGCTTCCGGCACGAGGCCTACTGCCTGCTCGCCCCGCATCACACGAAGATCGAGCTTACCGCGCACAGCCATGCGGAGGTGTACATCCAGCGCACGGTCAACGAGCGCGATTATGAGCCCGTCATGTACACGCCGGAAACGGTGCAGGTGCAGCACGCGGGCGCGAACGGCGAGCTGATGGGCGCGATGCGCCGCGAGATCAAGACGTTCTTCGATTATGAGAACGCGCCGTTTTCGAACATGGTGCTCGGCGAGGTGCTGAACTTCCCGGGCAAGTGGTCGAGCTACCCGCCGCATCATCATCCGCAGCCGGAGGTATATTTCTATCGCTTCGATTACCCGCAGGGCTTCGGTGCGGGCTTTGCGAACGGCGAGATCTATAAGACCGGGCATAACGGCTGCGCGGTCATCAACCACGGCTTCCATTCGCAGGCGGCCGCCCCCGGCTATGCCATGTGCTACGCGTGGGGCATCCGGCACCTCGACGGCGATCCGTGGCAGAAGACGCGCATCGACGATCCGGAGCATTCGTGGCTCTGGAAGGCCGACGCCAACGAGCATATCTTCAAGGGCTGATTGGATGGACAGGGAGAGAATGTTCCTTTTTCTTCCACGGTGAAGAAAAAGGAACCGAAAAAGAAGCCGGAGAAAGGGAATATCCACCGGCATCGCTCCCTTGAAAAATCTTGTTTCATCCCCAAAAAATCCCTGCTTTCTTTTCTTGGTTCTTCTTTTCTTTCCCATGAAAGAAAAGAAGAATGAAAAAGAACTGAAAGAGAAAAGAATGACAACATCCCCACTCGACCATCATTCCACAGGAGGAAACATGAAAACCGTTCGTTTAACCATGGCGCAGGCATTGGTGCGCTTCTTGGAAAACCAGTATATCGCCTACGACGGACAGGAGCATCCGTTCGTTGAGGGCGTGATCATGCTGCCGGGCCACGGCAACGTCGTCGGCCTCGGTCAGGCGCTGCGGCAGGAGACGAAGCGTCTGAAGGTGTGGCAGGGCAAGAACGAGCAGGGCATGGCGCATACCGCCGTCGCGTTTGCGAAGCAGATGAAGCGCAAAAAGATCATCGCCGTCACGTCGTCTGTCGGCCCCGGCGCCGCGAACATGGTGACCGCCGCCGCGACCGCCACCGCGAACAACATCCCCGTGCTGATTTTGCCCGGCGACGTGTACGCCTGCCGTCAGCCCGACCCCGTTTTGCAGCAGATCGAGCAGGTGCATGACCTGTCCATCTCGACCAACGACGCGTTCCGTGCGGTCTGCCGCTATTGGGACCGCATCGTGCGCCCCGAACAGCTGATGAGCGCCATGATCTCCGCGTTCCGCGTGCTGACCGATCCCGCCAATACCGGCGCGGTCTGCATTGCAATCCCGCAGGATGTCGAGGGCGAAGCGTATGACTACCCCGAATCCTTCTTCCGTAAGCGCGTCCACCGCCTTGCGCGGCGCGTGCCCGACGCCGAAGCAATCGAGGAAGCCGCAGCGGTCATCAAGGCTGCCAAGAAGCCGCTTTTGATCTGCGGCGGCGGCGTCCGTTACAGCGAAGCGCATAAGGAATTTCAGGCCTTTGCCGAAGCCACGGGCATTCCGTTCGGCGAGACGCAGGCCGGCAAGAGCGCGCTGCTGTACGACCATCCGCTGAACCTCGGCGGCATCGGCGTGACCGGCTGCTCCGCGGCGAACGAGATCGCTAAGGAAGCTGACGTGATCATCGGCGTCGGCACCCGCTATACCGACTTTACGACCTCCTCGAAGTGGCTGTTTAGGGACGATGCGAAGTTCGTCAACATCAACGTGTCCGACTTCCAGGCCTTAAAGCTCGAAGCCGTGCCGGTCGTGGCGGACGCCAAGCGCGCGCTGCCGCTGCTGCTCGATGCGCTCGACGGCTACAAAGCCCCGTATACCACGGAGGTCAAGGAAGCCCGCGACCGCTGGTTCAAGGAGCTCGACCGTTTGCAGCACATCACCTACGGCCCCGGCTATGTCCCGGAGGTCAACGACGCGAACGCCGCGAGCGCGGATCGCTTCGCCAAGGATCTGGATGCGAACCTCACGCAGACCACCGTGCTCGGCGCGATCAACTTTGCCATCGACCCGAACGATGTCGCCATCGGCTCGGCGGGCTCGCTGCCCGGCGATATGCAGCGCATGTGGTGCGCGCGCGGGATCGACACGTATAACATGGAATACGGCTATTCCTGCATGGGCTATGAGATCTCCGGCGCGCTCGGCGTGAAGTACGCCATCGGCGACCGCGACGTGTATGCCATGGTCGGCGACGGCAGCTTCATCATGCTGCATTCCGAGCTGTTAACCGCCGTGCAGGAGCATAAGAAGATCAACGTCTGCGTGTTCAACAACGCGTCGTTCGGCTGCATCAACAACCTGCAGGTCGGCCACGGCAACCAGACGCTCTGCACCGAGCTGCGCTTCAGAGGCGAGGACGGCGAACACTCCGGCAAGTTCATGCCTGTGGACTTTGCGAAGATCGCCGAGGGCTACGGCTGCAAGGCGTACACGATCCACACCGTCGAGGAACTTTTGGCCGCGATCAAGGAAGCCAAGACCATCGAGGGCGTCCCGGTCGTCTACGATATCCGTGTTTTGCCGAAGTCGATGACCGAGGGCTACGGCTCCTGGTGGCGCGTCGGCGACACCGAGGTTTCCGAGAATCCCAAGAACCTCGAAGCCTACGCCGATCACCTTGCGCATGTCAAGGATGCCAGAAAGTATTGATTCCTTCCAAAACCGAAAATGCCGCCCTGCTGTGAAGCAGGGCGGTTCTCTTTTTGGCTACGGCTCCATGATCCGAAGCTCCGTAATGCTGTCGAGCGGCAGGCGCGTGCCGCCGGACAGGTACAGCTCCCCAAGCTGCACGCGCTTGGGAACGCCGGAGATCGTCACATAGCGCCCGCCGGATTTTTGCGCGTCGGGCACGAAATACGTGATCTCGCAGCGCGGGCGATCGGGGCAGGCCAGCACCTCGGTCAGCGTGCGGTTCATGTCGGACTGCTGCTCCTCGCCGGGCGGGGCAAAGCTGTCGGTCCAGCGCCCCTGCTCGTCGATCATTTCGTCAAAGCCGGTCAGCGCGGCAAACGGCGCGAACTGCGCTGCGCGCTTATACAGCTCCATCGGGCGGTGGCGGGTCGAGATCGGACGCGGGACATGCAGAATATCCGCATACCGATCCAGACTCATACGCTGTCGGCATCCCTTTTGATAAGTGTGCCCGAAAGCGCCGAAAGCCCGACTGCGCCGATGCAGCGCCGCCGCACAGCGGGGACGGCGGGGCGGGGATAGCGGGAATGGTTCATGCTCTGTGTCCTCCGATCTGGGCGTTCCGCTCGATGGTCGTACCGCCCTTTTTCAAATTCATGCCCTTGATAATCGCGTTCTTGCCGTATTTTTTGCGCATCGCAATCGCGGCCAGCTGCCCGCGGCGCTCCTTGTCGAGCGCGGCGACGATGGCGGCCTCCCGCGCGTCGGCCTTTGCCGCGTCGTAAAACAGGTCGATCTGCTCGATCTCCTTTTTCGGCACGTCCCGTTCGCGCAGAACGTGGTTCGCCACAAGGAACACGCGCCGGATCGACAGCCCCGGCAGCGCGATCCTGTCGTACAGCGTAAGCGCCGTTTTTCGCAGCACCGCGCCGCTTGACAAAAACCGTTCCAGGTTCATCGACCCGTGCGACGGCTTCGGCACCGGGCGCGCATAGTGATCCCACACGATTGGGCCGCTAAAACGCAGCAGCCGATCCGGGTCCTTGAGGTTTTCGGTGTCGTACCCGACCGACAGCACGATCTGATCCGTCACAAGCCCCTTGGCGACCAGATCGAGCGCCAAAAGCTCCGCCATCTCCGCAATGATCAGCCGCCCCTCCTCGCGCGTGTACGAGCGCGGCAGCACCTGCCCGGTGCTGAGACTTTGCGATGCGGGCCGGTATTTTTTGATCTCCTCCATCGTGCACGGCTCATAACCCCACGCGTGGTCGATCAAAAGCTCCGCGTTGACGCCGAACATATCGTAGAGTAGGTCCTCATGCGTCAGCGAGCATTGCGCCACATCGCCCATCGTGAACATGCCGTGCGCCTCTAACTTTTTCGCGTAGCCGTGCCCGATGCGCCAAAAGTCCGTCAACGGCTGATGATCCCATAGCCGTTCTCGAAAGCTCTGCTCGTCCAGCTCCGAAAGCCGCACGCCGAATTCGTCGGGCGGGCTGTGCTTGGCGTCGATGTCCATCGCCACCTTGCATAAAAACAGGTTCGGCCCGATGCCCGCCGTCGCCGTGATGCCGGTCTCCTTCAGCACCGCCCGAATCAGCATCGTTGCGATCTCCCGCGCGGTCATGCGGTACATGAACAGGTAGTTCGTCACGTCGATGAACACCTCGTCCACCGAATAGACGTGGATATCCTCCGGCGCGATGTAGCGCAGGTAGATTTCGTATACCTTCGTCGAAACCGCAAGGTACTTCGCCATCTGCGGCCGCGCCACGATGTAATCGAGCGCCAGCGACGGATCGGCCTTCAATTCGTGCGCAAAGTACGACTTGCCCTGCTGCCGCCGTTTGGACAGCATCGCCCGCCGCGCGTTGATCTCGCGCACCTTTTGGATCACCTCAAACAGCCGCGGCCGCCCCGGCACGCCCTCGGCCTTCAGCGGCGGCGACACCGCAAGGCAGATCGTCTGCTCGCTGCGCGTCGCGTCCGCCACGACAAGGTTCGCGTCCAGCGGGTCCAGCCCGCGTTCCACGCACTCCACCGAGGCGTAAAATGATTTCAGATCGATGGCAATATACGTTCGCTTCTGCTTCATATCTGCGTCCTTCCTTTTCGATAAAAGTATACCATAAAAGGATTTTTCTGAAAAGTCCTTTACGGTAAATATTTATCATTTATTTTGTGAACATCGCGGAGGAAGGAATTGCCAAAAAGAAAAGCGGTTCGCCCGTAAGCGAACCGCTGTGTCCGTGCTGAATTTATTTGACGGTAAAGGTGATGGAACCGAGGATCGCGTCGGCTTCGCTGCCCGCATACGGGTCGAGGCCGGTCAGCTTGATCGAGGCCCATACGCCCTCGGCAACCTCGCCGTAGTATTCGATCCATTCCATACCGATATTCTTATAGCTGCGCCCCTGCATGGGGATGCCGCCGATGGTGCGGCTGCCGAGCTCGACGAGGTTTTCAAACGAATCCTTATAAAAGTCGATCTTTTCAAGCGACTCCTTGCACTCGATGCGGATCCCCGGCGAATTGCTGTTCACGGCGCTTTCGGTCGGCGCATTGTTGTAGCGGATCGAGCTGCTTTGCACCTTGGCAAACCAGTTCTCGGTCGGCACCGAGGCCGTCACCGCCACGGCGGGGCCGGAGAAGCCGATCTTGGTTTCGAGCGTGACCGACTGCACGGGGCTGCTGCCCGCCGCGCGGTTGCCGACAGCCGGGAAGCCGGAGATATCTGCCGCATTGTATTCGCTGCTGCTAAGGCCGGTCGTGATGCTGCCGACGCCCCATGTGCCGTCCGCGTTGGCGTAGAACGTGACCGTGACATAGTATTTTTCACCGTCGTACCAGTACGCCGCGTGATACTTGCCGTCGCCGTCCTGCTTGTCAAAGCCCGCTTTGCCGACCGCGTTGCCAAGGTCGTCAAACGTCAGCGCGCGGCGGAACGCAGAGTCCATATCGTTCAGCCAGCGGTAGAGCGCTGCAAGCTTGTCGTGCGGAATGACGCCGTCGCTGCTGCCGTAAGGCTCGCCGTTGCCGGGGTTATTCGCGGCGGTCGCGGCAGGCGCTTCGGTCGGCTGCGGCGCGGCAGCGGAGGCAAGGCCGAGCTGCTCTAAATACCAGTCGTAATGGTTCGGCATCATGTCGATATACGGCATATCCTCGGTGGAGTTGCCGGGCACATCGTACCACAGCATGCCCCACGGCCGCAGATACAGCAGGCAGACATAGCCGTCGGCTTCCGTTTCATGATACATATCGATTATTTCGATCATGTGATCGAACGTGACGACGCTGCTGTCGCCGGGGTCTACGACCCAGTCTCCGTACGACAGATCCGCCATCAGCGAAATACCGCCGGTGGAAACCATCGCGCCCACCGGGGTCGTGCCTTCGACGAATTCCACGGTCGCGTCGATCAGCGGTTCATCATCGTCCTGCTGATAGCCCCACAGCTTGAATGTGCCTGCGTTGTAGTCGATCTCTACGACCGAGTCGAGGATCATATCCTCCCAGTCCGCATACGAGCCGTAGCCCTCATAGAAGGTCAGCCAGCCGTACCATTTGCCGTTCCACCAGTCGGCGGGGGAAACCGTCGCGGCGGCGGGCGCTTCGGTCGGCTGCGGCGCGGCAGAGGAGGCGGCCGGTGCGACCGAATCAAGCTGCATGTGATAGAGCACGCCGTACAGGTCGATGTCGATTTCCGTATCGCTTGCGCGCGTGAATGTGGCAAAGTCCACCGGATATTCCACCGAACCGATGGTCAGCTTGCCGTCCTCGGCCCAGAACAGGTCGATCGGGTCGCCTCCCGCCAGAACGAGCGCCGCGGTGCCGTCCGCCCGCAGAACAAGCGAGGTGTCGGCAAGATCCCCGGCGTCCGCTGCGCCGATCGTCGTGCCGTGGCCTTCGCTGTCCGTGACCGTATAGGAAACGAACCGGTAGCTTAGGTCGGCGTTCGGGTCGATGGCGGCGGGCGCAGGCGCCGCCGCGGAGGGCTCGGTTTTCGCCGGGGCGTTTGCGGCGTCGGTTTTCGGTTCGGTGAACGAAGCGCCGTCTGTGCCGGTGCTTGCGGCAGGCGCGGCCGGCGCCTGATATGCGGCGTTGACCAGCGTAATGCGCATTTCCTCGTCGTATTCGAGGTCGATCACGCCGTTTTCGAGCGTGCCGGTGCAGTCGAGACCGCCGCCCTCGACCGTGAAGGCGGTGCCGTCGAGCGTCCATTTGCCGCTTGCGGAGGAGCCGTCGGCAAACAGCTTGCATTTGCCGTTCGGCTGCAGCTCGATCCAGAAGCCTTCCTCGAAGGCTTCGGCGGCGTCCATGGTGAAGTCGCCGGAGCGTATGCTGATCGCTTCATACTTGCCGAGGTTCGGATCGTTGAGGTCGGCCGCGTCGCCGCCGGTGCAGCCAAAGACGGACAGCAGAAGCAAGGCGGTCATGATGAGGGAAAATACACGTTTCATAGCTCCATCCTCTCTTTCCTGTTCGGAATTGTGTTTCTGTGCCGGTTCGGCCGGATCGCCCTTTACGCCAGCCTATACTTTCTTTGTATACAGCATATCATCAAAAGAGCCGTTTGTCTACCGAAAAAAGCCTATTTTTCGGGATTTTTCGCGCTTGGACAAGACAAAGGTTGCAAACGGTGTCCCAAAAGCGATATAATACCGGTATCGGAACCGAAACCAAAACGACAAGGCGGGGGAGCGTATGGGAAAAAGCCTCTTGGCGCGCATTGCGCCGCTGTATTTTCGCATGGGACGCCACTGCACGGAGGCGGAGGCGACGGCGCTTCTGCACCGCCGCCAAGCCCTGCCGGAGCCGCCGCCGCGCGCGCCGAGGGGGATAGCCTACCGGCTCGAAACGCGGGAATGCGGCAAGGTCTTTTATTTGAACGAGCAGCGTGATCCGGCCCGCACGGTGTTCTATCTGCACGGCGGGGCGTACTGGAACGATTTTTCACCGTTCCATTGGCGGTATCTGAAAAAGCTCATCCGCGCGACAAACGCCGAGATCCTTGCGCCCGCCTACCGGCTCGCACCCTACGGCACGGCGGAGGACGCGTTTTCGCTGCTTGTGCCGCTGTATACGGCCTATCGCGCCGCGCACCCGCACACGAAGGTCGTGCTGATGGGCGATTCGGCGGGCGGCGGCATGGCGCTGGCGTTCGCGGAATACTGCGCCGCAAACGGTCTGCCCGCTCCGGACCAGCTGATCCTGTTTTCGCCGTGGGTGGACGTGACGATGCAAAACCCGGCGCTGGCGGAGTATGCCCCGCGCGATCCGTGGCTGACGCTGTCGCTGCGCGTCCCCGGCCTTTGGTTTGCAGGGGATATGGATTTACGTGATTATCGCATCAACCCGATTTACGGCGATGTGTCGCGCCTCCGGAATATACTGCTGATCACGGGCACGCGGGAGCTGCTTTATCCCGATACGATGCGGCTTGCGGCGATGCTGCAAAACACACCGTCCTACAAGCTGATCGAGGGGCAGGACATGCTGCACGTCTATCCGCTGATGCCGATACGGGAGGCCGACGATGCCAACGCCTGCGTGATCAAGCGCATCCTGCGCTGACCGAAAAAAGGAGAACTATGCGCCATATCAACTTTTTAATCAAGCCCGCGTCGAGCCTGTGCAACCTCCGGTGCCGCTATTGCTTCTATGAGGACGAAGCGAATAACCGTGCGCAAAAGAGCCTCGGCATCATGCCCGAAGCCACCGTAGACGCCCTGCTTTTGCGCGCGTTTACGGCAATCGAGCCGGGCGGGGAGATCAGCTTTGCGTTTCAGGGCGGCGAACCGACCGTCGCGGGGCTTGCATGGTTTCGCCGCTTTGTCGAAAAAGCCGAGACGCAGACGCCGCCGCGCGTTTCGGTGCAGTACGCGATCCAAACGAACGGCACGCTGCTCGACGACGAATGGGCCGCGTTCCTTGCCGAAAAGCACTTTCTGGTCGGCCTGTCGATGGACGGCGAAAAGGCGCTGCATAACCTCTATCGCAAGGATGCGGTGGGGGAGGACACATGGAACCGTGTGCAAAAAAGCCTCGCGCTGCTGCAAAAGCACGGGGCGGCATACAACGCACTCTGCGTCGTGACCGGGCAGGCCGCGAAGCACCCGGAGCGCGTGTATAAGGAATTAAAGCGGCTCGGCTTCCGCTATCTCCAGTTTATCGCGTGCCTCGATCCCATCGGCGAGCCGCGCGGGCAGCGGCCTTGGTCGCTGTCGCCCGCGGCGTATGGGGATTTCCTTTGTAAGCTGTTTGATCTATGGTATGCGGACTGGAAGGCGGGGGATTATCACAGCGTCCGGCTGTTCGACGACTATATCCATATCCTGCTCGGCGACGGCGCAAGCACCTGCGCGACCTGCGGACGCTGCGGCAGCTACTTTGTCATCGAGGCCGACGGCTCGGTGTACCCGTGCGACTTCTTCGCGCTCGACGATTGGCGGCTCGGCAGCATCACGGAAATGTCCCTGACCGACCTTGCGAACACCGACCGCGCCAAGGCGTTTTTAGCCGCGGGGCGGCAAAAGCCGCAGGAATGCGCCGCGTGCCGCTTTGGCCGCGTTTGCAACGGCGGCTGCCCGAACGACCGGGCACGGGGCGACGAGGCACCGCATAACTTCTATTGCGCGTCGTTTCAAAAGCTGTTGGATCACGCGATGCCGAAAATGCAGGAGATCGCCCGCGCGGAATACGCGATGCGGCAAAGGATGGGGCGGTAACAAAAATAATAACCGGTTCGCTTTTATCGGGCGAACCGGTTTTTCGTTATTCCGTTTTTTCCTCGGCCTGCCGGTTCAGCACGTCCTCGACCTTGTTCAGCGTATCGAAGAACCGGTAAGTGGCGACAGCGGGGCCGCACAGCAGAATGCCGAGCGTGTTCCACCAGAACATGTGCCGCCAAGAGGTATAAGGCCCCTCGATGCCGAGCGCAATCGCCTTGGCTTTCAATTCCTCCGCGATCCGCGCCATCCACACAAGCGTATACAGAAACAGCGTTGGGACGCCGAGCAGGTACGCCTTCCAGTATTTTTGCGTTTCGCGGCCGAGGATTTCGTCGAACTCCGCCTGCAGGCCGCCGAGCGGCATATAAAACAGCAGAAAGAACCCGGCGGTGAAAAAATCGATAAACCCGATCCAAAACCCCGGGCGGTTCGTGTGCGGAAACCGCTTTTGCGGCGTAGGATTCGTTTCCATGCCGTTCACTCCAATCCCATGACCTCGCCATAAACGAGCACCGCATTCTTCACGCAGTCCTCGCACGGGCACAACGGGCGGCTGTTTACGAGGCTTTTCAGCTCGCGGCAGGTCACGGCGCCGCATTTTTCCCGAAAGGAAGCGATCATCTGCCGCGTGCAGCGCAGCGTGCCCTGGCCCTGCGTTTTGACGCCCGCAACCATCCCCGCGCCGATCAGCGCGCCGCAGGTCGCCTCCATCGTGCCCATACCCGCGCAGAATCCCGCCGCAAGCTGTTTCCATTGCGCCTCCGGCAGGTTCGTCTCGTCGTACAGCGCGGCGGCGACGGCCTGCGAGCAGTTATACCCGCCCCGCGTTTTCAGCGCCGCGGCATAGTCGGCGCGTTCCCGTATCGTCATAGTCCCGTCCTTTTCTGCGCGGTCACTCGACCGACACAAGCTCGATCGTAAAGTTCAGTTCCTTGCCCGCCATCTCGTGATTCGCGTCGAACGTGATCGTCTCGTCGTCCTTCGCCGCCACCGTGACCGGCACCGGACGGCCGTAATTGTCCTGCAAATACACGCGCTGTCCCGCGGTCAGCGTTTCCGCGCCGGGCAGGCGGCTCAGCTCGACCGTGAAGATCGCGTTCGGGTCCGCTTCGCCGTAGGCCTCGGCGGGCGAAAGATGCACATTTACGATCTCTCCGACCGCCATGTTCGCCACCGCCGCGTCAAAGCCCTTGATCATCTGTCCCGCGCCGCAGATAAATTCGAGCGGCTCGCCCCGGTCGTAGGACGAATCAAACTGCGTCCCGTCGTTGAACGTGCCGCGATAGTGCGCGCGCACCTTTTTGCCGACGTTTTGACCCGCCGGCGTATCGTGGCAGCCGCCGTGGCAGTCGTGCTCATGCTCGCCGCAGCCGTGCTCGCCGCAATGGTGCTCACCGTCGTGGTGATGGCAGTTCGCGCCGGTGTTGAAAAGCTCGCCTTTCAGGTACGCGGCCACGGCCTCGTCCGCGTCGCCCTGCGCGCCCGCGCAAAGCTCGATGCCGCGTTCCGTCAGAGCCGCCTGCGCGCCGCCGCCGATGCCGCCGCAGATCAGCAC